>NZ_VFTA01000045.1:0-45368 GCF_007003935.1 Mesorhizobium sp. WSM4310 | reverse complement strand
GCGGCTGATCTGGGTCTTGTAGTGGGTGCGGGTTTTGAGCCGGTGGTCGACGACATTGTCGGCCAGCCCAATATGCTGCAGCAGGCCGGTCGTCACCATGTGCCATGTGCCGTAAAGGCGTGGCAGGCCGACCAGCACCAACGGGATCCATGACCCCAGCGCGATCGCGGAAGCGATCGTCGCAATGTACACGGCCATGTGCCAGCGGGCGGCGACGACAGCCTTGTGCTGTTCCATCTCGGGGGTGTAGCTCTTCTCCTCCTCCGACAGCGAGCCGAAGGCCTGGCGCACCAGCGTCGGCAACGAATAACGGAAATCGAGAATGCCGGTGAAGGCCAGCGCCGCCTTCAACAGGTCCGGCGGGCGCATGACCGCGATCTCGGCGTCGCGGCCGACGATGATGGTGTCGGTGTGGTGGCGGGCGTGGCTCCAGCGCCATTGCACGGGATTGCGCATCAGCATGAAGGAAGCGATGTGGTAGACGACATCGTTCATCCAGCGCGTGCGGAAGGCCGTGCCATGGCCGCATTCGTGCCAGCGCGAGTCGCTCGACGAGCCGTAGAGCACGCCATAGACGAACAGGAACGGCACCACCCACCACGAGCCCCAGAACCAGACGATGCCAGCCGCCGAGCCGACGATGGCGGCGAGCCAGATGATGGTGTCGCGGATCGCCGGACCGTCCGAGCGCTGCATCAATTCCTTCATCGCCTTGCGCGGCACGTCGGTGTGGTACCATTCGGCCGAGGCCAGGCCGGTCTCGATCGCCCTGCGCGTGCTTTCGCCGACCAGGCTGTAATCGCGCTTTTTTGCCATCGTCGTCACATCGACCTCCAATCGTCATGCACCGCTGGCAATCCGGTCCGCCGGCCGGAGGGCTTGCTTGGGACAAATGTAGCGCTCACGCCTTGCCCGCCAGGCTTGGGAAATTGCCGGAGGGCTGAGGATAATCCTGCTCGGGCTGGCGGGCGATGGCAGCAATCCTGCCTTCGGCCGCGGCAATCTCACCAGCACCGTCGAGCGCCCGGAACACTGTGTTATAGGCCCGGGCTTCGCCATGCTCCAGCCAGATCATCTCGCCGCGGTCGCGCGCGGCGAGATCGCCAAGCACATGATGGGTCGAAGGCTCGATGCCCAGCGCATACTGGCCGGCCTGGAAATTCTGCCATTGATAGGCGCAAGGCAATTGATCCTTGCGCGTCACCACTTCGAAGCCCAGACCGAGCCGGTCGTTGACCACGGCAACAGGCACCTCGCCCTTTGCGTCGGCGCCCATCTCATGCTGCCACACCTGCTCGCTGAACCCCAATCGCGGTTCCGGCATGGTGCGGTAGCCGACCTTCTGCGCCTCGTAGCGCTCGCCGGCATGACCGGCCCACACCACGTCGCGGATTGGCGCCAGATAGCGCGAGCCCTGGTCGAGTAAGGGATGGCTGACATTGACATGGTAGAAATACATGTGCGGCGTGCGGTTGAAGCCATGGTTTACGACACGATCGAAAAGCCGGACCTCGTTGCCGCCGACATCGGCCTCTATGCGACGGATGAGATGCAGGTCTTCGCCGAACACCGCCGACTGCTGGACGATGCCTTCGGCCCACAGCACGCAGCGGTCGCCATCCCACCTTTCGCCATAGCCGGTTAGCCGCGCCGGGATGGTGCCGACGCGACCGTGCAGCGAATGGGTGATGGTTTTCTTGCCGGGGTAGTTGTAGTTTTCGGCCGGCACTTCTTCGCGGCCCAATATGTGGTCGAGGCCGCAGGTGACGAGCAGGCCGGAAAAGGAGCGCGCCCAGGCGAGCCCGCTTTCACCCTCATAGTCGTGCAGCCCGGGATGGCGGAAGCCGCTTGGGGAATGCCAGCCGATCGCCTGGCCCTTGAAGTCGCAATCGGCGATGTCGAGTGCGCGGTCGACCAGCGAGGTGAAGCGCAGGCCCGAGCCGGTGCGGAACTCCAACATGCGGATGCCGCGCTCCACGCCGTCGCCAAGCGTCATGAGCCGCACACCGGCGAATTGCGACAGCAGGCCGGAGCGCTCCGCCACCTGCCTTCGCGACAGCGTCTTGCCGTAAAGCTCTACCATGTCACGGCCGCTTCTTCACTGCACTGTCGTCCCTTCAATCGGCGGCACTAACGGCCTTCACAGACCGTTGGCGCGGAACTTCCCGTCGAGGAATTTCTTGGCGCGCGGCACGTCGTCTTCCGACAGATGCTCGATGATGACCGGGATGTTCGGGTGCTTTTCCGCCAGCCGCTTGAGGTAGAGGTCGTAGTTCAGCGAGCCGAGGCCAGGCGCCGGCAACTCGATCTCACCGACGCCCCGGAAGGTGTGGCTTTCCATCGCATCGGCGTCGCCGATATCGGCGTGCTTCTCCGACTTGTCGTCGCCCGAGCGCTTGACGTCCTTGGCATGCGCGATCTTGATCTTGTCGGTCAGCGTGTCGAACACCTGGTTGAGGATCTGGTCCATCCGGTCGATGTTGTGCGTCTCGAAATAGTTGGTCGGGTCCATCAACAGGCCGAGGCCGGGATGGTCGACCTGCGCGAACATCTTCACCGTCTCCTCGACCGAGCCGACGACGTTGTTGACATAGGTTTCAAGCAGGAACACCGCGCCGTGGTCGTAAGCCGTCTGGGCGAGGTCCGCGATCACCTTGCGGCATTCCTCGAACCCCTCCTCGGTCTTGTTCTTGGGGTGATGCACCCAGTCGGACTCGGTGTTGTAGGTGCCGGTCTCCGAGATCACGTAAGGCGAGCCGAAATGGCGGGCGTTGCGGATGATCTCCTTGAGATAGCCCACGCGCTTGTCGCGCTCCGCTTTGTCGGGGTGGATGATGTTGGTGTAGCCCGACACGCAGCAGACCGGCAAGTTGTGGTCGCGGAAAACATCACGCACCTTCTTGGCCTTGTCCTTGGTGATCTGCCCGGCCGACAGGTCGACATCCTTGAAGTGGAGGTCGAGCTGCACCGTGTTGAAACCAAGACCACGGATCTTCTTCGCCGTCTCTTCGAGGCTGTACGGGAAATAGCCCGTAAAAATGCCTGCCTGCATCATGATCTTGAATTCCTCCCTGTAAGCGATTCAATTATCTGGTGTTTCAGTTGCGGTGATCAGATAGCGATTTCGGAAAGCTTGACCGTGCGCCTCGATGCCATCGAGCGGTAGCCTGCCTCGACGAGCGCCATGGTCTTGACGTTGTCGGCGACGGACAGCGCCGGCGGCGTACCGGTCTTCACCGCGTGCTGCAGCTGCTCCATGACGCCGATAAAGGCATGCGGGAACCACATCGTCTCCCAGCTTGGGCTGACCCATTCGCCGCCAGTGGTCTCGGCCGAAGCATAGGTCAACGTCGAGGCAGCGCCCGTCGGCCAGCCGATCGTGCCCTTGGCGACACCCTTGGTGCCATCGACGCGCCAGTTGATGTGCTGGTCGTCCTTGTAGCCTTCCTGGCGCGGACCGGACCAGACATCCTCCAGCGAAACCGCGAGCACGCCGGACGGGAAACGCAGCGTCGAGACGGTGATGCCATCCAAATGGTCGAATGTCGTGCGTGGGTCTTTCCGCGTGACTGTCGTGATCTCATCGGGATCGCCGAACAGGAAACGCAGCACGTCGAGATGGTGCACGCTCATATTGGCGAGGGTCAACCGGTCGTAATCCTCGAGAAACGTTTGCCAGTGCGGGATCGCGTGCATGTCGATCTGCGCGAAGACGATGTCGCCCAGCGCGCCGCTGTCGATAATCTGCTTCAGGACGCGCATCGACTGGTCGTAGCGCATGTTCTGATTGACCGAGAGGACCTTGCCGGCCTTCGCCGCCTCGTCGCGCAGCTTGACGGCTTCCTCGACCGACAGCGCCAAGGGCTTCTGCGCCAGGATCGCCTTGATGTGCTTCTGCTTCAGCGCGTGGCGAATCAGCGCCGGCTGCAGGTCGGGCGGAAAGGCCAGGTCGATGATCTCGAGGTTTGCATTCTCGATCAGCTGTTCCGGCGTGTCGTGCACGGTCGGGATCCCCCAGCGCGTGGCGACTTTCTGCGCATTCGACCGCGTGCGCGAGGCGATCGCAACGACCGGAAACCCGGCCTCCTTGTAGGCGGCAAGATGGCACTCGGCCATGATCATGCCGGCGCCGACGCAGCCGATCCTGTATTCTTTCGTGCGGATCTTCACATCCGGCTCGAAGCCTTTGCCTGCCATGTCTTCCTCCCGAAATTCTGTCCTCGCGGCTGCAATCATCTCACCAGCGCGCCTCCGCTTTGCCCGAAATAATGCACGCGGGCGGGCTCGCAGAAAATCGCCACCATGGCGTCGGGCTTGATGTCGGGCTGGCCGCGCAGTAGCGCCTTCAGCCGCGCCTGCCCGGCGGCGAGTGTCACGACGGTGTAACCACCAAGCGGCTCGACCTCGAACACCTGCGCCGGCCGGCCCTGGCCGCCATCCGCCCACGGCCTGACCTTGATATCCTCCGGCCTGAGCCCAATCTCGACGGCATCAACGGGGGCAGCCTTGTCGGCAATCCGGATTGTGCCTTCGGCGGCTTCGACGCCGCCCTCGCCCCGTGCGGATTTCAGTATATTCATCATGGGCGAACCGAGCAGCCGCGCCACATAGGTGCTCGCCGGACGGTCATAGATCTCGGCGGGCGCGCCGATCTGCCTGATCTTGCCATTGTCCAGTATGGCGATGCGGTCGGCGATCGACATCGCCTCTTCCTGGTCGTGGGTGACATAGATCAGCGTCTTGCCGAGTTCGCGCTGGATGCGCTTCAGCTCGACACGCGTCTCCTCGCGCAGCCGCGCATCGAGCGCCGAGATCGGGTCGTCCATCAGATAGGCGTTCGGGTCGCGCACAAGCGCACGCGCGATCGCCACGCGCTGCCGCTCGCCGCCCGAGAGCTGCGCCGGCGGCTTGTGCAGGATGTGGCCGATATGCAGCTTGGCCGCGACATCGGCCACCCGCCTTTCGATCTTTGCCTCGGCGACTTTGCGCTCGACCAGCGGGAAGCGGACATTGTCGCGCGCGCTCATATGCGGGAACAGCGCGAGGTTCTGGAACACCATCGCCACATTGCGATCGGCCGGCGACACCGCGTTGACCGGTCTGCCGCCGATCAGGATTTCGCCGGC
Organism: Mesorhizobium sp. WSM4310; assembly: GCF_007003935.1. Classification (NCBI taxonomy): domain Bacteria; kingdom Pseudomonadati; phylum Pseudomonadota; class Alphaproteobacteria; order Hyphomicrobiales; family Phyllobacteriaceae; genus Mesorhizobium; species Mesorhizobium sp. WSM4310. The sequence continues at coordinate 40,242 of NZ_VFTA01000045.1, read as the reverse complement.
GTCCGGCCTCTCCAGTCCAAGTACCAGGCGCAGCATCGTCGACTTGCCGGACAGTGGCGGCCCGAAGAAGCAGAAGAACTCGTTATCGTTGACGATGAACGAGGCATCGTCGACCGCGAGTGTGTTGCCGTAGCGCTTGGTCACATTGCGAAAAACGATGTCAGCCATCTCAACCCGCCTTCATCGCAACGCCGGAAGCCGCATCGAAGATACGCACGGACGAAGCCGCCGGCGCGACGACTGCGGTTTGCCCGATCGACAGCCCGACATCATTGTCGAACACCGCCTTCACGGCGCCATCGCCTTGGCCGAGATGGACGATGGTGCGCGCACCGATGCGCTCGACAAAGGTGACCGGCATGGCGAGCCCACGCCCGTCTTGCGCCAAAGCCACCTGCTCCGGCCGGAAGCCGTAGAGCATGTCGCCACGTGCACCGCGCAAGTATGCCGCCAATTCGTCCGGCAACGGCGGCGTGATGCCCAGCGGCCCGAGATCGATGACAAGGCCCCGATCGCTCTCCGCCGGCTTACCGTGGAGCAGGTTCATGCCCGGCGCGCCGATGAAGCGAGCGACGAAGACATTGGCCGGATTGTTGTAGACTTCGAGCGGCGTGCCGACCTGATGCAGGACACCATGATCCATGACGGCGATACGATCGGCCATCGTCATCGCTTCGAGCTGGTCGTGGGTGACATAGACCATGGTCTGCCTGAACTGGCGCTGCAGCTGCTTCAGCTCGGTGCGCATGACAGCGCGGAAGGCCGCGTCGACATTGGAGAGCGGCTCGTCGAGCAGGAAGATCGCCGGCTCCATGATCGCCGAACGGCCGATCGCGACGCGCTGCAATATGTTGACGGACAGCCGGTCGGCCTTGCGGTCGAGCAGCGCCGTCAGTTGCAGCAGCTCGCCGATGGCGCCGACGCGGCGGTCGATCTCGGCTTTGGCGGCGCCCCGCATTCTCGGCCCATAGGCCAGGTTCTGGCGCACCGTCATATGGGTGAAGATGGCATAGTTCTGGAACACGAAGCCGACGCCACGCCGACCCATCGGCACGCCGGCCATATCGCGCTTGCCAAACAGGATCCTGCCGCTGGTCGGCTCCTCCATGCCGGCGATCATGTTCATCGTCGTCGACTTGCCGCAACCGGATGGCCCGAGCAGCGCCATGAACTCGCCGTCTGCTATGTCGAGGTCCATGGTCTTCAGCGCAGTGAAGTCGCCGAATGTCTTGGTGAGGTTGCGCAGCTGGATCGCGCTCATGCCGCCACCTGCCTTGCCCGCGCCATACGCTTGATGGCGAACACGGCGACGATGGAGAGCACGATCAGGATGGCCAGCGCGATCGCCGCGACATAGCCCCAGATCAGGTCCTGCGTGGTGACCTTGTAGATGTAGACGGAGATCGTTTCGGTCGCGACGCCAGGGCCGCCGCCGGTCATGATGTAGAGCGTGTCGAATATCTTGAAGTTCTCGATCACGCGGATCGCCAGCGCGATGATGATGATGGTCTTCATCTTCGGCAGCGCGATGGTGACGAAGCGCTGCCATGGGTTGGCGCCAAGCAGCGTTGCCGCCTTGATCTGGTCCTCCGGCACGCCGACCAGGCCGGCAAGCAGGATGAGGAACATCAGCGGTGTCCACTGCCAGATATCGGCGATCATCACCGCGATCAGCGCAAGCGTGGGTTCCGACAGCCAGGCGATGGTGACTGATGTGCCCGTGATGGCGGACAGGATGTCGTTCACCGGGCCGCCCGACTGGAACAGCATGAAGAACATGTAGCCGGCCACCGCCGGCACCACCATCATCGGCATCAGCAGGATCGAATAGAAGATGCGCTTGCCGGGAAAATCGTCCGCGAACAGTGTTGCCAGTCCTAGGCCGAGCAGGAACTCCGCCGGCACGCAGACGATCATGACGAGCGCCGTGCGCTTCAGTGCGCTCCAGAAGCGGGCGTCGGCGGCAAGGTCGGTGTAGTTGGCGAAACTGTTCCACATCTCCCAGGCATTCCACCAGCCGAGGCCCGAAAGCGGCGACCAGTCGGTGACGCTGATGTAGAGCTGCATCAAGAGCGGAAAGGCCGAGATGAACAGCACCAGGATCTGCGCCGGCAGCGTCAGCCGGAAGCCCAGTCGCGCGCCCTCGTCGCGCAGGGCCGGCTTCGCACGGGCGGCACCCATTTCGTCCTCCGAAACAGTCACGGTCGCCGCGCTCATTGCTTGAGCGCCCCAAAGGTCAGCCCGCGCACCAGATGGCGCTGGATGGCGATGCCCATGATAACCGGCGGCACGGCGGCGATCAGGCCGAGCGCTGCCTTGGCGCCATAGAGCTGGCCGGTCATCGAGGACGACAGCGAAGCCATATAGACCGGGATCGTCACCCATTCGCGCGTCGTCAAAAGCAGCGCGATCAGATAGTCCGACCAATTGAGGATGAAGACAAACAGGGCAGCGCTAGCGAGCGGCGCGCGCATCATCGGCAGCGTGATGCGGGTGAAGACGCGCAGCCGCGAGCAGCCCTCGACCAGCGCCGCCTCCTCGATCTCGCGCGGCATGTCGTCGAAGAACGTCTTCATCAGCCAGAAGGCGAACGGCAAGGTGACGATGCCGTAGATCAGCGCCAGCCCCCACCAGCTGTCGGTAAAATTCAGGAAGGCCCACATGATCATCACCGGGATCATCACCGCCATCGGCGGAAACAACCGCAACTGGATCAGCGCCAGCGGCAGGTTCTGCCCCGAGCCGAAGCGCGACAGGCCATAAGCAGCAGCCGTGCCCGCCGACATGGCGATGGCCGTGCCGAACACCGCCGACAGCAGCGACGACAGGATCGGTTTCAGCGCCGTGCGGTCGAGCGCCACGATCAGGCTGTTGGTGGATTCGCCGAAGACGAACTGGAAATTGCTGAGTGTCGGGTTCTTCGGCCACCATCTCAGGTCGGCGCCGGTCGCCGACCATTCGGCGATCGGCTTGAAGGCCATTGACACCATCCACAGGATCGGCACCAGCGTCACCGCCATCGCCGCGAGGATCGCGGCATAACGAAATATCTCGAAAGGAACGGAACGCTTCATCTGGCTGCTTTTGCTGGTGGCGTTGAGTGCGGAGGGGAAGAGCTTTCGCCCCTCTCCTCCGGCTCGATCCAGGGAAACGGATCAGCTGATCGGATCGAGAACGGTCGGCCAGGCCTCCTTGTTGGTCCTGATGGCTTCGAGCAATTTGTCCTCGCCGATGCGCCGGGCGATCTTCTTCCACTCGGTCTCGGTGTCGGCCATTGCCTGTTCAGCGGTCTTGGCCTTGGTCAGCGAGGCCATGAGATTTTCGTCCAGCGCATTGTGGAAGGCGGTGGCGCCGGGATAGTTGATGGTCGGCACCGTGCGGGCGACCGTCTCGCGCACCACGTCCATGTGGTAGGCGTGGTAGGTCTGCCGCACCAGCGGATCGGAGAAATCCGACAGCCGGAACGGATCCAGATAACCGCCGGGATTGGCGCTCATCCAGGCGTATATGCGGGCGGAGCCCAGCCATTGCAGCAGAAGGTAGGCGACCTCCTGGTTTTTAGACTGCGACGAGACCATGCCGGTCAGCGAGAACCACAGAACGGAGCGGCTGATCAGCTTGCCGTCGATCTCGCGGCCGGGCGGCAGCATCGAGCCGATCTTGCCGGTGACAGCCGAATCCTTGTTGCCGGGATTGTCGAGGAATTTCGGCAGGTTGGAAAAGGCACAGGTCATCGCCGCACCGCCCTTGGCAAAATTGCCGTACTGCTCCGGCCAGCCCCACGAGATCGCATCCGGCGAGTGATGGGCGAGCGAGCCGACATATTCGTTGGTCGCGGCGATGCCATGCTCGGAATTGATCAGCGGCTTGCCGTCGTCACCGAACAGGAACTGGTTGGGCGAAGCCATCGAAACATAGCGCTGGTACCAGTTGGTGTAGCCCCAGCCCTGGTTGCGCAAGTCGGTCGAGCCGAACAGGCCCTTGTCCGGGCGCTGGAAGAAGGCGGCGAGGTCGCCGTGCTGCTTCCAGGTCTTTGGCGGCGCCAGATCGTAGCCGTATTTGTCCTTGAACGCCTTCTGCTCGGCTGCGTCGCCGAACAGGTCGCTGCGGTAGACCCAGGTCTGGAAGTCCCCGTCCAGCGACACGCCATAGTTCGACCCGCGATATTTGTTGAGCAGTGATACGCCCTTGGCTCCGTCGACATAGCCGGTCTTGGGATCATCCCACTCGGGCTTGTACTGGGCGACGAAGTCGTCGAGCTTGGCGATGCCGCCGGTCTCGGCGAGATCGCCGAGGCGGTTCCATTCGGTCGAATAGATGTCATAGGCCCCACCCTTGGTGGAGATATCCTGCATCGTCTTGGTGAATTCCTGGCCGTTCGGCAGGCCGACGATCTCGATCGGAATGCCGGTTTCCTTTTCCCACAGTTCCTTGATCGACGGCGCGCCGGCGGGGAAAGGCTGCGTGAGCTGGCCGATCGAGCCGTCCGACAGGCCGAGCACGATCTTGGCAGGTGCCTTGCCCGCGCCCTTCAGCGACTTGGCCGCCTCGATGGCACGGCCTTCAGGCGTGTCGGCGCCGTATTGGTAACGCTCGGCGCCCTCGAAGCCGGTCGGGCCGCCGATCATGCCAGGCGCCAGCGCGTCGGCCGCAAAGGCGCGGCCGGGACGAATGAATTGCGGCGCGATACCGGCCGCTGCCACGAACGCCGCCAACTTTCCTCCGGACGCCAGCAATCGGCGCCGCGATATGCGGATCAGATCAGACATTGGAATTCCTCCCTGAGGGCTCCATGTTTCCTCCACGAGCCCATGAGGGATATTGACGGCAGGATTGGAAGACTGTCAACATCATAAATAATCAAAATACCTCATAATATCGCAATGAGGCGAGGAAATGCGTCATATCAAGGTTCATATACCGCTCCTGATGCCTCGATTTGATGGGAAATGTGCCTTCCCATTCCGGAATAGCCGTGCCGGGCGACCTGATTTAGCCCGACGGCTTGCGCATCGGCCAAGGCCGGATACATCATTTCCCATCAGAATCGCCGACGGCAGACAGCCGGCATTGCGTGATCCTGATGCGTTGAGGAGATGAAAGACGTGCGTTCCACCCTGACCGACATAGCCCGGGAAGCCGGCGTTTCCGCCGCCACCGTCGATCGCGTGCTCAACAACCGTCCCGGCGTGCGGGCGCGCACACGCGAGATCGTGCTCGAAATGGCGCAGCGTCTCGGTTACATAGCCGAAGGCCCGAACGGAGCAGCGCCCAGGCCCTCGCCCGGCGAGGTCATCCGGCTCGACTTCGCGCTGCCGGCCGGCACCAATTCCTTCATCAAAATGCTGCACCGACACATCGAGGCGCAGGCCTTGGCGCGCCCGGATCTCGATGTCCACATCGCCACCATAGAGGGTTTCAACCCCGACCGGCTCGCCCGCCTGCTGCAGGAATTGCGCGGACAGACGCAAGGCGTCGGCGTCATCGCACTCGACCATCCGACGGTGCGTGAGGCGATCCGCTCGCTATCGGCCAACGACGTCAAGGTGGTGACCATCGCCTCCGACATCCTGCATGTGCCGAGGGTCGCGTATATCGGCATCGACAACCGCGCCGCCGGGCGGCTGGCCGGCTATCTGCTCAACCGTTTCATGGGGCCGGAGCGCCCCGGCAAGGTGGCGCTGTTCGCCGGCTCGCTTTCCTATCGCGGCCATGAGGAACGCGAGATGGGATTCCGGCACATATTGACCGAGGAATCCCCCAATCTCGAGATCGTCGAGATGCGCGAAATGCTCGATGATCGCGAAAAGGCTTATTCTGAAGCATCAGCACTGCTGGACCGGCACCCCGATCTCGCCGCGATCTACAATGTCGGCGCCGGCAACACCGGCATCGCCCGCGCGCTCAAGGAACGCGGCCGTGCGCAATCGATGGTCTTCCTCGGCCATGAGGTGACGGACGGCACCAAGGACCTTCTGCTCGACGGCACGCTGGATGCGGTCATCGACCAGAACCCGCGCGTCGAGGCGCGTGAGGCGCTCAACACTCTGACCCAGGCGGTCCGGGGACTACCCTATGAGCTGCACCAGCCAAGGCTGCAGGTGATCTTCAAAGAAAACATCCCGGAGATTTGAGCGGCTAGCTTTCCGTTTTAGCCCTTATGACCGCCTGGCCATCCGTGCCAGTGCGGATGGCTAACCGATCACCGGAAACGATCCCACCACTATCACATACCACCAGCGGCATACTTTTCCCGTACAGAAACTCCGCTACGATCGCCCCCACCGCCAGGATCGGATCCGGCCGCTCCAGAAGAATGCCAACCGGCGCCGTACCCCGGCGGATCGCTTCGGCCAGGACGGAGGATGAGGAGGATGACCCTCGCCCGCTTGGCATGACCAGTATCCTGCCGGCGACATTCTGGCCCAATCCAGGATGCGAATGGTCGATGATTTCCCCCGTCTCGGCGTCGATGCCACCCCAGAAACTGAGCGGCTGCGAGAACACCAAAGCCGGGCCATCGGCCTCACCGGCGAGTTGGAAAGTGCCCAGCCTATCGGCCGCGTCCTTTGCAACGGGCTGCGTCACGAGGCACCCCGCACGACATGTCCGGCCGCTGCGGAGCGGATGCAATCCCTCATCTCGGCGAAGGCGACGGTCACGCCGATATTGCCCGGTGCGTAATGCGCCCATTTGCCGGAATTGGTCATCACCACGCCGTCGAGCCGCTCGAGGATGGAGGTGACATAGGTGCACGTATCGGCGACCGGGATCAGGCCGAATGCCTCCATGCCGGCCAGCGCGCCTTCCTCCTGCAACCGCGTCAGCGTCGCGCGTCCGGTGTTGACATAGATCGGGATGCCCTTGCCCGGCGCTGCCTCGCGCAGCATGGGCAACAGGCGCGTCCATTCCTCATACGAGAAATGCGGCGTGCCCAGCGACACTGCGGCAAGCGGCGCCCCGTCGGCCACTCCGGACAATCTGGACAACGCATGATCGATATCTGCCCGGGTGATGCGGATCGTCTCATCCGGCGCGTGGCCGTGAAACGCTTCGTCGAGCATGTTGGCCTCCGGCGTGATGCCGACCGCATGGAACAACGCCACGGCACCGGTCGTCGCGGCCGCCGCGCCAAGCGCCTTGAGCTGATCCTCGTCGCGCGGCCGCGGCAGGCCGGCAATGACCGGAATGCGGTCGCCACTGACTTGTCCGACGATCAGCCCGACGCCGACGAACAGGCTGTCGCTCGGTTCGGCTTCAACGATGTCCAGCTCGAACAGGATGCGGCCGCGCCGGTTTTCGCTGAGATGCAGGCCCCAGGCCGGTGCGCGCCCGGTCATGGCGCAGCACAAATCGATGAAGTCGCCATAGCGGTTGGTGCGCGCGCCGATCACCGAATTGGCGAAGACGATGGCATTGGATTCGCCCCAGGCGATCTGTTGGCCGAATTCAGGCCGGAACCGGGTCTGGTAGGGCGCGCAAGTGAAGGTCGCCTGGCAGCCAAGCTCCAGATGCGCCTTCATCAGCCGCCGCGCCGGCACCTCTTCCGCCGCCGGCATCTTCACCATGCCCGGATGGATGAGGTCGAACGAGCCGACATTGAGCGTCGTCGGCACCTGCACGCGCCCGCCGCCCTCGACCAGCCGTTCGACGAAATCCAGCCCGGCCTTGCCGTGATAGAGACAGCCGTCGATATGGGCACCGCTGATGTCGAGCAGGCCGCATGCGCCGATGGCGTTGGAGAACGCGACGAGGATTTTCATGGCGGCGGCTGCCGACGGGCCTTGCTCGCCGTCGAGCATGGATCGGTCACGCGCCATCAATTCTAGCGTCATCGGAATGCTCCGGACTTATGCCCGGCTATGCTGTTCCCTATTGTCCCCCGTCTGGCAAGAGCCGGAGCGAGGATCAGGTCGCAGCAATCAGCACCGTGCTTTCCGGCGACCAGCGCAGCACCACATCCTGCCCTTCCGCCAGCCTGTCGGCGCCGGTGTTCTGCACGATCACCTTCAGTGTCTGGCCGGCACGCTCGACGAAATAGGTGCTGTTGTTGCCGGCGAAGATGCGTTTGGAAACCTGGCCCTTCAGCATGTTCGCATCGCTATCCACAGCCCCGGCATCGGTGCCGATCCGGATGCGCTCGGGCCGCACGGCGCAGCTCGCCTTGGCGCCGGCGGCAAGCGTCGTACCCGCGCCTGCGGCAATCGCCGTACCATCCTGCAGGCGGATGCCGTTGCCGGTCGTATCGCCGCGAAAAATGTTGGCGTCGCCGAGAAAGGTGGCGGCGAATTCGCTTCTCGGCCGATCGTAGATCTCCTCCGGCGGCCCCTCCTGCACCAGCCTGCCGTCGCGCAATATGCCGATGCGATCGCTCATCGTCAGCGCCTCTTCCTGGTCGTGGGTGACGAAGATGGTGGTGATGCCGATCTCGCGCTGGATGCGCTTCAATTCGATCTGCATGTCGACGCGCAGCGCCTTGTCGAGCGCGCCGAGCGGCTCGTCGAGCAGCAGCACGCGCGGCTTGGTGACGATGGCGCGCGCCAGCGCCACGCGCTGGCGCTGGCCGCCGGAGAGCTGGTGCGGCCGGCGGCCGCCGAGCTTGCCCAACTGCACAAGGTCGAGCGCGCGCTGCACTTCGGTCGCAATCACCGCCTTGGCCTCGCCCCGCACCGAAAGGCCGAAGGCGACATTGTCGGCGACGCTCATATTGGGGAACAGTGCATAGTTCTGGAACACCATGCCGATGCGTCGCTTCTCGACCGGCACCCGCTCCACGCTCTCGCCGCCGATGGAAATGCGGCCGGAGTCAGGAAAATCGAAGCCGGCGATCTGCCTGAGCAACGTGGTCTTGCCGCTGCCCGACGGACCGAGCAGCGCATAGAAGCCGCCATCGGCGAAGTCGATGGAGACATCGTCCAGCGCCTTGTGCGCGCCAAAACTGCGCGAGACATCAGATACCTGCACGCCGGCCATTATTTCTCTCCGCCGAATTTGAAGAAGCGCGCCGTGAGCAGCATCAGCGCCATCGACACGACAATGATGATAGTCGAGACAGCATTGATCTCGGGCGTGAACCCTTTGCGGATCGCGGCATAGATCTCGACCGGCAGCGTCGTCTGGCCGGGCGTCGACAGGAAGTAGGACACGACGAACTGGTCGAACGACACGGCAAAGGCAAACAACCCGCCGGCGATGACGCCCGGCATGATCCAGGGCAGCGTGACACGAACTGTGACCTGCCACTGATTGGCGCCGAGCGAGCGCGCCGCCTCCTCCAGTTCCGGCGCGAAGGTCTGCAGCCGCGCCGAGACGACGACGATGACATAGGGCAACGCCAGCGCGACATGGCCGAGCAGAATGGCGAACAGGCCGCGTCCGATGCCGACGCCGAAGAAGAAGATCAGCATCGCCGTGCCGGTAATCAGCCAGGGAATGGCGATCGGCGGGAAGAGCAGCGCCTGCAGGACCTTCTTGCCGCGAAATTCGTAGCGGAAGAGCGCCAGCGACGCCGCCGAGCCGAGCACCACGCTGATAATGGTGGTGAGGATTGCGATCTCCAGGCTGTTCCAGGTCGCGGCAATCAGCTGGTCGTTCTGCCACAGCGAGGCGTACCATTCGGTCGTCCATTCGAACGGCAGCTGGTAGAAGGGCGAGACGTTGAACGACATCAGCGCCATGATGATGATGGGAAGATAGAGGAAGGCGAGCAGCAGCCCGATGTACAGCCGGCCAAGTCCTTCCAGGATGCGGGTCGTCGCCATCACGCAGCCCTCCGCAGCACCGGCGAGGCGATCGCCAGGATGACCAGCACGACGGCGAGCAGGATGAAGGATAATGCCGCCCCCAGCGGCCAGTTGAACACGGCGACGAACTGGTCCTCGATCACGGTGCCGTAGAAGGTGCCGGTGCGCCCGCCGAGGATGCGCGGCTCCATGAACGAGCCGACGACGGGGACAAATATGAGCGCGGCACCGGCCACTAGGCCCGGCATCGACAGCGGAATGATCACCCGCTTCAGCACCTGCAGCCGCGTGGCGCCGAGCGAGCGCCCGGCCTCGATCAGCGAGTCGTCGATTGCCTGCAAGGTGAGATAACAGGTCAGCACCATGTAGGGCACGTAGGAGTGCACCAGCCCGATGATGACGGCCGGATAGGAATACATCAGATCGATGTTGATCTTGAACGGCAGCACGGCGTTCAGCGCCGTATCGAGGATGCCGCCTTCGCGCAAAACCATCGCCCAGGAGAAGATGCGCACCAGCCCGTTCGACCAGAACGGCAGGATGACGAGCAGGAAGATCGCTTCGCGGCTGCGCCCCTTCAGCACCTTGGCGAGCACGTAAGCGGCGGGATAGCCGATGACGATGCACCACAGCGTCACTTCGAGGCCGAGGCGCAGCGAGGCGAGCAGCAGCCTGAGATAAAGGCTCTGTGAAAAGAAGGCGGCATAGTTGCCGAGCGTGAAAGCCCAGGGCTTTCCCGACAGCGGCAAGTCGGTCATGAAGGAGAAGAAGACCATGGCCGACAGCGGCAGGAAGATCGCCACCGTCAGCCAGAGATAGGCCGGCGCCATCAGCGGCAGAGCCGATCTCAACCCGCTGCGCGATGCGGTCGCGCTTTGTGCCGCCATGCCACCCTCCTCCCCAGGATTGAAAGGACCAGCCGGCGCGAACCGCCGGCTGGTTCGGACGTGCGTTTTATTTCACGTCGACCTTGAGCTGCTGCCAGAGCGCCAGATAGGCCTCGCGCTGGGCATCGGTGATCGGCGCCTGGAACTGGATGCGCTTGGCGACCTCTGGATCGCCCATCACCTTGCGGTTGAAGGCATCCTGAGGCAGCGCCGCCACGGCCTTGGTGTTGGCGGACACAGGGGCGCCGACTTTGGTGACCCATTCGACGTAGAATTTCGGGTCGATCATCCAGTTGATGAAGGCCTGCGCGCCCTCGACATTCTTGGAGCCGACAGGAATGGAGAAGGCATCCAGCCAGGCGACGGCGCCCTCCTGCGGAATGACCAGCGAAACCGGCAGCTTGAAGTGCGTCTTGGCACGATCGGCCGAGCCGCTCCAATAGGTGCCGATGTCGATCTGGTTGGAGGCGACCATCTGGTTCCAGTCGTTCTCCGAGCTCCAGAACGTCTTGATCTGCGGCATCAGCGAGGTGAGCTTCGTCTTGACCGCATCCATATCCTTGATGTCGTTGATGTTCTGACCGGTGGCGATAGCGCCGAACTGCACCGCCTCGACGGCGTCGTCGCGAATGACGACGCGGCCCTTGTGCTTGGGATCCCACATTTCGGCGATCGACGTCGGCGGCTTGTCGAAGGATTTTTCATTGATGGCGAGCGCGGTCAGGCCCCACACCCATGGCACGCCATAGACCTTGCCGTCATGGTCGAGCATCGGCGAACCGGCCTTATCCTTGCTGATGTCGGCATAGTTCGGCAATTTCGACGTATCGATCGGCTGGATCAGTTTTTCCGCCATCGCCTGGTCGTTGAAGGCGGCGTTGATCATGACCACGTCATAAAGCCCCGGATTGGTCCGGATCTTGGTCAGCATTTCCTGTTCGGAATTGAAGAAGTCGTTGACGACCTTGTTGCCGGTCGCCTTCTCGAAGGCGGCGACCGCCCAGGGCTCGTCGGCGCCGTAGCCTTTCCAGTTGAGCACATGCACTTCGGCGGCATTGGCGGCCAGCGTGAGTGCGGTGGTGAAAACGGCAGTCGCCGTCAGCAGGGCAGTCAATCTTGGCATGCGCATGTCGGTTCCTCTCATTGTTTGCCCGCTTGGCGGGGCTTGTCAGGCTGTCTGATGGGCCTTCTGGTTCTGGCCCGGCGCGCCGGTCGCGGCGGCCTGGCTCAGGAAAGTCTGGATTTCCGCATCGGTCGGCGCCGATGAGCCGCCATGGCGGGTGACCGAAATGGCCGCCGCCGCATTGGCGTAACGCCCCGCCTCGAAGGGCGGCGTACCGCGCGCCAACGCACTGATGAAAGCGCCGATATGGGTGTCGCCGGCGCCGTTGGTGTCGACTGCCGTGACCTTGAAGCCGGTAATGGTCTGCGCCATGCCGTCGGCCAGCCTGATATGGCAGCCCTTGGCCGCCGAGCGGATGACGACGCCGGCGGCCCGGGGGCAATGGTCGGCGAGCAGCCGCGCCGCCAGGCTCTCGACGTCACCGGAGCCGGCAATGTCGGCGGCCTCCGCCGCGTTGCAGCTGAGCCAGGTGGTGCGGGCAAGCACCCGCGACAGGATCAGGCGCGGAATGTCCGAAATGATCGGCGTCGGGTCAAAGACGAACGGTGTTTGCGCAGGAAGCGCCTCGATCCAGTCTGTGAGCGCGTCGCGGCTTCCCGCATAGCTCAGCGTATAGCCGGAGGTGAATACCCAATCGTCCGGCGCCGCCGATACGGGCGCCATCATGTCGAGGGTGAGCACACTTTCTGCCCCCGGCCACGAGACGAAAGTGCGCTCGGCATCGCTCGAGATCATGGCGACGCAATTGCCGCTGTCCATCGCAAGCGATGGCGGCGTCAGTGTCTCGATGCCTTCTGCGGCGAAGGCGGCGCGCAGGAAATCGCCGTTCGGCCCGCTGCCGAGCTGGCCGCCGAACACCACTGTCATGCCGGTGCGGGAGGCCGCGACCATCATGTTGAAGCCGCCGCCGGCGACCTGGGCAAAGCTCGATGCCGTCTTCTCGGTACCCGGCGCGGGCAAGGCGTCGATGCGGTAGACATAGTCGACCACCGCGCTGCCGATATGGACGAGGCGCCCGCTCATTCGGCCGCGTCCTTGCCGAACCCGGTCTTGGCCACCCTTGCCGCCACGAGATCGGCGGCAAGCGCGCGCACCTCTGACATGTCGATGCCGACAAGCCGGGCAATATGCTGCTGCGGCAACAGTGAAAAGCCGGTGCAGGCGCCGGCCATACCGGCCGCGATGGCGCCGATCGTGTCGGTGTCGCCGCCGAGATTGGCGCTGATCACAGCCGCCTGCCAGGGATCGCCCCCGGCGACTTCCAGCACAGCGAAGGCGGCCGGAACCGATTCCTGGCTGGCAACGCCGGTGCCGACCAGGTCGGTGATCAGCCGGATCGCATCCCCCGCCGCCTTGCCGCGCACCAGATCCTGCGCCCAGACGATACGCGAGGCGATGTCGCCGCCGGTCACCCAATGGCCAAGTGTCGCCCCTCGCCTCGCCGCCGCGACGGCACTGTCGGAGGCGGCGCGCCAGTCACCGCCGGAAACGCCACGGCTGACGGCCGCCGCGACCGCTGCGGCCGAGGCTATGGCGATCGAGGTGTTGTGCGTGGCGCGGCAGGTCTCGGCCACCTTGGCGACGAACGCGTCGAGTGGCTCCAGCGGCATCATGATGCCGACAGGCGCGATGCGCATGGCAGCCCCATTGGTGTCGCCGCTGCGCCCCGCTTCCTCGGCCGGCACGCCCTTGTTGATGGCGTCGATGGCGCGCTTGGTCGACGGCCCCAGCAGATCGTAGCTGCCGCGCGCCTTGACCTCGCGCTCCCAGTCGAGCAGCGCGTTGACCCAGCGCGTGTGGTCGAAGCGCTCGCCTGAAACAACCAGGATGCGGCCGAGCAGCAGCGCCTGTTCGGTATCGTCGGTAATTGTGCCGGCCAATAATCCCTTCGACACGGGATGCTCGGCGAAGGGCGCGACGAAATCGTCGACACGGCCGTAGAGCTCGGCGATGCGCGCCGGCGACAGGAGCTGCGTCGGCATGCCAAGCGCGTCTCCCAGCGCCCCGCCGACAAGCGCGCCCATGGCGCGATCAAGCGTGTCCGGCATCGCTCAGAACCTCATATGCAGCGCGAAATGCGCCGGATTGAGCAGGCTGGTGACATATTCGATCGGCCGGTCGTCGGCCGCGCGCGTCAGCCGCCGCCCGCGCAGGAAGGGCGTGCCTTGCGGGCAACCCAGGATGGCCGCGTCCTCGGCGTTGAGCATCTCGATGCCGACCCATTCCTCGCCATGGTCGGGGATGAGGCCGGCGCCGCGCAGCGTCTGGTGCAGCGATCCTTCGCGCAGGCCGCGCAGCGGCACATCCTCAAGCTCCGGCGACAGCGGCAGGCGGCTGCGCTCGATGGAAATCGCGTGGCCATCGCTGGCATTGGTGCGCACACGGTCGACGGCGATGAAGAAGGGGCTTTCGATCTCCAGCAAGGCAGCGAGATCGGCGTCTTCGATGATCTCCAGCCGCAGCGTCCTCGTTTCGGCATTGGCGCCGGCATTGGCCAGCGCCCGCGACCAGCCGATCGCGTCGTCGACCGGCTTGCCGTCGAAGGTGACGAAGGAGCCGATGCCGACCTTGGTGGTGATCAGCCCACGGCTGGACAGTTCCTCGAGGCCCTTGCGGACCGTGTTGCGGCTGACGGAGAAACGCTGGACGAGCTCGTTCTCGCTTTGCAGGCGGTCTCCGAAGCCGAGCACGCCGGAGCGGATTTCATGTTCCAGAACGGTCGCGATCTGCTCGGGCTTGCCCGTTCCGGGAGACAGTTGAACCATGCGCCGCTTCATATGCATACCTGTTCAATGAACCTGTATGGTCCTGTTCAATATATGGCTGTAAACCTCCTGTCAATGCGATGCCGAGACCCCAGGCAGCGACTGGAAATTGCCTGTTTCGGACAATGGCGTCAGCAAGATCGCCAATGACGTGCCGAGCAAGGGGCTCGGGCCAGCCATCGTCGAGGCCTTGGAAGCCCGGGTGGAACGATCAGCGACACCGGCGGCACAAGCGTCTCGGTCACCCCGGCAAAAAAGCCCGCTCCGGGATACCGGCGCGGGCCTTGGAGGAGGATGAAGGGGTGGGGACCCTCTCCTGTAGTTTCCTCGGGGGTGGACCGAAATCACAATACGCCAGTCCCGCGTGACGGCGGATCACAAGCCGGCTGGCTTGCATCACAATCCGCTGCGCCTGGGCCCCGTCATGGTCTCGAGATTTCGATCATCCCGGCGGCTTGCAGGCAGCTAGATGCGCCCTAGTACGACGAGGATGATGATGATCAGCAGCACAAGCCCGAGCCCGCCGCCGCCATAGTAGCCGGTTCCATAGAACGGCCCGCCGCCGAGCCCGCTAAAGCCGCCAAGCAGCGCGAGGACAAGAAGGATGATGAGTATCGTGCCTAAGGTCATGGTTCCCGCTCCCGTGGGCGCTGGTGCGCCGGTTTCGAACACCGTCATTTGCAGTGTTTCGAAAATGAGAACGTTCGAGCCGCCTTACCGTTCCGCCCCTAATGTTCGCCGGCGAAGGAAGGATCCGATATCCCGATAGATACAGGGTAGGAATTGACAGCGCCAGACACGCGGAAGCCCGCCCGAGAGACGGGCTTCCGAACGGCCGGAGGTCAGACCGTCAAAAAGGTTCACGCCGATTGCGCACGTCCATTCCTGGCGCCCCTGGCTTCAGCGGCGGGCGATCAACAGGCAGAGCTGACGCAGGTCGCGATCATAACTGCCCTCGCTGCTGAGCACGTCGACGCAGCGCTTCTTCATACGCGCCACCTGGCTGTTGGACATCTGGGCTACGACACCCGGCAGGCTCGGATGATTGGGATTGCTCGCGTACGAGGGATTGCTCGGGCTGGACGGATTGCTTGGATTGGTTCCGCCACCAATGCCGACGCGCGGACCGGTATGGCGACCGGCCGATCGCGGACCCCAGCCTCTTCAATCGACAATCCTGCCCTCAAAACAGGCGGTAGAACAGCCTGTAGCGCACACGTTCCATGTAAGCGCGATACTCCGGTTCGGCGGCCAAAAGGGCCTCCTCGCGCAGGATGCGATACAGCTGCATGTAGGTGATTACCGCATAGACAGCGAGGTTGTGGAAGGAAAAGGCCGACAGCAGATAAAGCACATGGCCGGCGAGGTAGCCGGCATAGATCGGGTGCCGCACAATCCGGTAGGCGCCGCCGGTCATCACGCCGCGATTGCCAGGCAGGATGGCAAAGGAACGGCCAAGCGATATCTTGCCCCAGATGACGAACAACAGCGCAACAAACTGCAGCGGCGCGGCGAAATAGACCGGAACAAGCGCTATGCCAGGCTGGAGGCTGATCAACGCGACACCGAAACTGGCGGTCACGGAGACGACGACCGTAAGCGGATTCCAGTCACGCGTCACCGGACGCCGCGACAGAAGCAGCCAGGTGAAAGTGAGGATCTCGGAAATCGCCACCAGCGCGGCGTTGATCCGGGTCGGGTCCTCCACGAGCTGGGACATGCCGCGATAGACGAACAGCCCCGCGCAGGCCAGGGCACAGAGGCGAAAGAAGCCTTCGCGCAGATCGACCAGTATGTCACGCTTTCGCGCCGCGGAGAAAAATCCGCCCTCATTATTATGCGAAAACGCTTCACTTTTTGACGTGAGCAACGCAAACACCCCGATGATCCCTCGAAGCGACCATTGCACGCAACCATTGCCGGGGGGTTAACCGGGACGATCGGATCGGCATCAAACGGGACAACTCCTGCGAAAGCATGCGGGTGCGGGACGCCCCCCGCATGCGAACCTAACGGAACAGGCCGTCCGATACCGGGTGATGCTTGTCCAGCCTCATCCCAAATTCAGATTTACGAAATACTTCGTGAAATCAGGGCGCTGCGTCAGGATCTTACCATCAGCGTCGCGCAAGATGCCCGCTTTGAAGAGATAGTCGCCGATGGCGTCCATCTTGGCCGGATCCATCGTGCCGATGGCGCCGTTCTTCGCGCGCAGATAATGCCCGTCGATCAGCGCCTTCAGCGACGCCTCGATCAACGCCGGATTGGTCAAGGCATCCTTGTTGGCGGCGATCAGCAGCGCTGCGGCTTCGGCTGGATGATCGACGGTGAACTGATAGCCGCGCCGCGTTGCCTGAATAAAAGCCGACGCCAGTGCCGGGTTTGCTTCGAGATAGGCTTCGCTCGAGGAGATCAGCGTCGTATGCTCGTCGGGCACGCCGTAGTCGGCATAGACGAAGCTGCGCTGCTTGATACCTTTGAGTTCGGCCTCGACGCCCTCCCAGGTCGAGACCTCGAGCGTGAAGTCGACAGAGCCATTGGCCAGCGCTTCATAGGCGGAAGTGCCGAGCGTCACCGTTTCGAAATTGCCCTTGCCGCCGTCATGGCGGATGATGGTCGAGATCAGTGCGTTTTCCCAGGCGCTGCCGAAACCGCCATAGGTCAGGCCGTCAAGGTCCTTCGGACTTTTGATCTCGCTGCGCGCCGCATTGAAGACCACGCGGCCGGTTTCCGACTGCACCACGGCGTAGACGGCCTTCAGGTCGGCCCCGGCGGTCTTCTGGGTGAACAGGCTGATGGTGCCGTTGATGCCGAAATCGGCAACGCGGTTGGCGACGAGCGTGCCGGCGCCGGTATCACCATAGGGCAAAATGTCGACCTCGAGGCCGGCCTCGCGGTAAAATCCCTTGTCGCGGGCGACGAACAGCCCGATGTGGTTGGTGTTGACAGTCCAGTCCAGCGCGACGGTGATTTTTTGCGTCGCGGCGAAGACACGGCTCGCTCCGGCGATCAGCGGAAGACCGCTGGCAAGGGTGAGCAGCAAAGCCTGCCGGCGTGTCAGATCAGTCATGGTCATGTCCTTTGGATGGTTGGGGGTTGAGCAAGATGTCGAGGATCTCGGCCTCGAGTGCGCCGGCCTGTTGCGCGGCGGCGCCGGTCGGATCGCGCGGACGCGGCAAGGGCACCGTGATCTCGCGCAACACACGGGCCGGGCGCGCCGACAGCACATAGATGCGGTCGGACAGGAACACCGCCTCGCGCACATCGTGGGTGATCAGCAGCGCCGTCCAGCGATGATGCCGCCACATCTGCTCGAGCCAGCGCTGCATGGCCGCGCGGGTCAGTGCGTCGAGCGCGCCAAACGGCTCGTCGAGCAAAAGCATGTCGCGCTCCTGCACCACGGTGCGCAAAAGCGCCGCGCGCTGGCGCATGCCGCCGGAAAGCTGTGCCGGAAAATGCCGCTCGAAGCCGGCGAGCCCGAACTCGGCAAGCAGCGGCGCGACCCGCGCCCGCGCCGCCTGGCGTCCGACGCCTTGCACTTCCAGCCCGAGTGTCGTGTTGTCGAGGATGCGCCGCCACGGCATCAGGGCGTCGCGCTGCGGCATGAATGCGAAATGCCGGCCATGGTCGTCGAGCGGCATGTCGTCGAACAACATCTCGCCTTCGCCATGCTCGGCACCCGTCAGAAGCTGGAACAGCGTCGACTTGCCGGCACCCGAAGGCCCAAGGATCGAGACGAATTCGCCGGCACCGACGCTGAGCGAAATGTCGGCGAGCACGTCGAGGCCGCCAAACGCCTTGCGCACATGCCGCAATTCGAGCCGGCTCATCGCCCCGGCCCCTTCCCTGCCGGCTGGCGGTCGATCCGTTCCCAGGGCATGGCGAGGCGCTGCAAGAGCGCCGTCAGCCCAAACAGGATCAGCGTGAGTGCGGCACTGACGCCGACCGCGGCCAGCACCAGATCGGGGCGGAAATTGTTCTTGGCGTTGAGCATGTAGATGCCTAGTCCCTTGGCCGCACCGGCATATTCGGCGAAGATGGCGCCGACCACGGCATAGGTGATGGATATCCGCAGGCCGGCGAAGAAATACGGCAGTGCCGAAGGCAGCCGCGCCAGAACGAAAACACGCCAGCACCCTGCCCCCATGGCGCGCAGCATCTGACCGATCTCCACCTCGGTCGCCTCGTAGCCCTGCACCAGAGCCACCAGCATCGGGAAGAAGGTGACCAGTGCCACCAGCATGATCTTCGGCGTCAAACCGAAGCCGAACCACAACACCACTAGCGGCGCGATGGCCACCAGCGGCAAGGTCTGGCTGACGATGAAGACAGGAAACAGCGCCCGCCGCAGCGGCTGGAAGAAGTCGACCAGCATAGACAGCGCGAAAGCGGCGCCGAGCGAGCAGGCAAAGCCCATCAGCGTGGCGCGGATGGTGGGAATGGCGTTGTCGATCAGCGCCTCGCGATTGAGCATTGCCTGTTCGAAGACGCGCGACGGCGCCGGCAGGATCGTCGGTTTGATGCCGGAATAATTTGCGTAGAGTTCCCAGGCCACGAGCAGCAACCCGACCGACATCACGGCCGGTGCTGCCTTGGCGAAGAGACCCGCGAGCTGCCGCGGGCGGCTTGACGACGATGAGACCAAGAGAGGATAACCTTGACGGCCGCGCGACGAAGGCGCGTTCTGTTCAGACAGCGGTGGGGCTGTTGGCGGAAACCGTGACGTCAAGGGTTACGTGGCCGGCGCCCGGCCCGAAGCGGCAGAAGGCTTCATTCAGCGCCGAAAAGATCGCGCCGGTATCGCCGCGCAGTTTGGTGCAGAAGTTCTTGGAGCGATCGTAGACGCCGGACTGTTTCAGGAAATCGATGCAGCCATAGATCTCATCCATGTGGTCGCCGGTGCCCATCACATAGAGCGAGAATTGCGCCGCCGCCGGCTGGCCGGTGGCAGCAGCATTGCGCACGACAGTGATGGCGGCTTCCTTGCGCGGCCCGAGCGGCCCGACAGGCCCGCCAAACGCGTCGGAGCGGCAGATCGGATCGTCCGGCTCGCCGGGACAGCCGCGCGAAATGGCGGCCGACAGCACGCAATGCTTGCCGCTCCGCGCCGCCGCCACGAACAGGTCGCGCAGCGCCGGGAACAACACTTCGGGTGGCCCGACCAGCAAGGTCGAGATGTCGTCGGTCTCGATACGGAGCCTGTCCCGGTAGGGGTCGAGCGCGCCGAGCGCGCCCAAGATGACACCGACGAAATCGTCGGCCATGGGATAAAGGGAAATCTGTGCGCCTGAAAACATCGCCCGCCTCGCTCCGCTGGTATTACCCAGATCAGCTTCTAGGGTCTGTGGGCTTGCCGCCCCCGTCTCAGCCCCGACCGTACGGAGCACCCCTGTGGATGAGCGCGTTAAAGCACCATTCCAACGGAAGGGGAAGCCGTTTTTTCAGCGCACCGGGCCAAAAGCGTTGCACCAGCAACACCGCAAACGCCATGGATGGGTCCGGCGGCAGCGGCCGGTCAGTGACTGTAGACCCGAGCACGCCGGCTTCGCCCGATACGGTCGATCCGGCAATTACCAACAGCACGACCATCGCGCCGGGCGACATGAACTCCGATGCGGATCGCAATTGCCCGACCAATCCGCAAGGCGCGCAGTCCGATGCCAACGGCAACGCGACGGCCCCACCGTGAACGACAACAACTGCGGCAAGTAAGTGATTGCCCAAACTGAAAAAGCCGCCGGACATCCGGCGGCTTTTCGATATCATTCCCAACGATGCTTTTTGCCCAATCGTTAGGATGCGGCCTTCTCGCGAACCGGCAGCTTCCAGCCCGGCCTGACGAAGTGGCAGGTGTAGCCGTTTGGATATTTCTCCAGATAGTCCTGATGCTCGGGCTCGGCATCCCAGAAGGCACTGGCCGGCGCGACTTCCGTGACGACCTTGCCTGGCCACAGGCCGGAGGCATCGACATCGGCAATGGTATCTTCGGCGACGAGCTTCTGCTCGTCGCTCGTATAGTAGATCGCCGAACGGTAGCTCAACCCGACATCATTGCCCTGGCGGTTGCGCGTCGTCGGGTCGTGGATCTGGAAAAAGCGCTCCAGCAGCGTGCGATAGCTGATCACTGCCGGATCGAAATTGATCTCGATGGCTTCGGCATGGGTGCCGTGGTTGCGATAGGTGGCGTTGGCCACATCGCCGCCACTATAGCCGACGCGCGTGGAGATGACGCCGGGATAGCGCCGTATCAGATCCTGCATGCCCCAGAAACAGCCACCGGCAAGCACTGCGCGTTCGGTCGAAGTCGCCATGTCACGTCTCCTCAAAAAGCAATTCCAGCTCATGCGAGCGTTTCCCGCCCGGAATTGCGCAGACAAAATTGGATTTCCCAATAGATGGGCATTGTCGTCCGCTTCGTCCAGTCGCGTGGAAACAACGCGGCCATGAACGAACGATATCACGACGCGATCGGGGATCGAACCGTTTCAGTTGGGCAGATGCCGGGTCGGGCTGTCGACGGCAAGCTGCGGATAGAGCGTGCCCGGCGGAATGGCAGCAAAGCTGATTGCCAAAGGCGGCGCCGTGCGCGACCAATTGAAAAGAACGGTCTTGACCGGGAGGTTGCCCAGCCATGTCCGCAACTGCGGCGGCACGCCATGTCCTCGCCAAACCATCAGCATGCCGTGGTCGCGCAAGCGCTGCCTGGTGATCCAGGGCGCCAACCGGGTGTCAAGATCGGTGAAGATCGACGGCTTGTCATAGGCATTGAGGCCAGCCAGCAAGGCCACCTGGGTATCGCCGCCGACAATGTCGAGCCGGCCGGGCGCCGCCGCGTGCCAGACCGCCTCGGCCTCGTCCGCGATCGGCTCCGCCGGCCAGCAGACGGCATCCAAGCGCCCCCGCACATTGCAGCCCGTCCAGCGCAGCGCAGCATAGGCGCCCGACACGGTGACGATGCAGAGGAACGCGCAGATCGCCAGCCTTCGCATCTCGATGGCGCCGAGCCGGTGGCCGAGGAAGGCCAGCACCGTGACACCGACAAGATTGTACATCGGCGCGCCCCAGGACTCGCCGGCGCCAATGAACAACGAGGCCACCATGATCAGGGTCCCCGGGCCGAGCCCCATCCACACGAGATAGACCAGAATGCTGCGCTCGACGGGCACTTCGGGGGCGGGCGAGCGCCGCAGCAGGCCTGATATCGCCAGCACCAGAAGAAGGCCGGAGAGTCCGGCCATCTGGACACCTATGTAATAAAGGCGCGCCCGGTGTTCGGCCACCCATTGGTCGCGGGCGGCGAAATAGGTCAGCGGCAGGAAATCGATGCGGTAGAGCGCGATGGCCAGCGGTGTGGCAACGGCGAGAAAAACGGCAAGGCCAAGCCATGGCCAGGGCGTCGCCAGCCGGCTGCGCGCGCGTGCGTCGCGCAACAGCCAGAGCGCGCCGAAGGCAAGCAGCAGGCCGGTAGAGAACTTGGCATAGAGCCCGACGCCCGACACCAGTCCAAGCGCCAGCCACCAGCCCGGCCCGCCGCCACGGCCGGCGCGCCAGAGCAGCCAGCAGATGGCCGCCCAGAACGGCATCTGCGCGTAGTCATGATTGAATTGCGGGGTCGGCCAGCCGAAGAAATAGAGCGACGGCATCAAAAGCACGGCGGCCAGCGCACGGCTTTGCCCGAGCATGTCGCGGGCCAGCAGGTAGACCAGGACGAAGGTCGACGAGATCGTCAGCTGGGCAACCAGATATTGCGGCCAGCGGAACGATCCGGTCAGAAGATGGCTGGTTTCGAGCAGCCAGCCTGGAAGCTGTGGGTGCTTGTAGGTCAACAGCACCCATTCGCGGCCCCACATGAAACCTTCCACCACGTCGCCGGGCGGGGCGGGATCGATCAGTGCCGGCACCGCCGTCCAGCACAGGATCTGCACCAGGCACAAAAGCGCCAGCAAATACCAGGGATGGCGGAGCAGGCCGGGCCATACCGATGACGAGTCGAGGCCGGCGGAAGTCAGCCCCGCCGGCGCCCAACCATCCATGGAGTCGTTTATTCCCACCATGCGGCGCTTAAATCACATCGTCCGGTTTGCCGAACAGTCCCCATAATCAAAGCTTACAAAAAAGTATACTTGCAAGCCATTGCAAAACCAAGATTGGGCAGGAATTTCGGCGCTCCGCTGCCCTCCCCCGGCAGAACAGCCGCCCATTTGGTCCTGTCTGAACATCCCTGATATCGATGCGTCACCACCATGCCGTCATCCACCATCGCGCGCTCGACTTCTGGCTGGCACGTGCGGCTGTCCTCGTCATCATCTGTTTGCAGCTCCTGGTGATCAACGATCTTTCGTTCGGCCCGCGCTGGCTGGCGCCGGCGCTGGAGGCCGCCTTGCTCGTGCCCCTGTCCGTCGCCACCGCCTGGACACAGGTCGCCAGCCAGAAAGCGCTCGAGGAGGAGCACTGGTATCTGGTCGGCCGGTTTCGCGTCATCATCCGCAGGACGGCGCTGGTGATGACCGGCGTCGTCAGCGTCATGAATTGTGGTTCGCTGGTGTTCCTGGTGCGCGCCCTGCTGGCGGGCCATGCCGGCTCCAGCGGCCAGACGCTGCTGATCGACGCGCTCAACATCTGGGTCACCAACGTCATCGTCTTTGCCTTGTGGTTCTGGAGCACGGACCGCGGCGGGCCGCCGACATGCGGCCTCGTCAATCGCGCCCATTCCGACTTCCTGTTCCCGCAAATGACCTTGAACGACCGCGAGATCCGCGACTGGCTGCCGGGCTTCGTCGATTATTTCTTCCTCGCCTTCACCAATGCGACGGCATTTTCGCCGACCGACACCTTGCCGCTGTCGCAGCGCGCCAAGCTTTTGATGATGGCCGAATCGATGATATCGCTGCTGACGATCGCACTGGTCGCCGCCCGCGCAGTCAACATCCTCGCCTAGGCCCAGAAACGCGAAAATAGCCCGCCCGGCGAACCGGAGCGGGCTATCGGATGGTTTGCGCCCAAAGCTGGAGCGCGAGGTCGACGATCTCACCCTCAATCCGCGCCGAGATCGCGTTCGAAAACCACCTGGTCGCGCAGCGGAATGCCGTTCACAAGCAAGCCTTCGGGGTAACCGGTCGATGGCCCGAAGGCATCCTGCACGATGCGAGACATTCGAAAGCCCTGTCTTTGGTAAAATCGCAAATTGCCGATATCGGCCGCCGCGGTCGACACGATCAGGCGCCGGCCGTAACGCTCGCGGCAGCGGGTGACCGCCGCCGCGACAAGGGCACGCCCCAGCCCCTCGCTCTGTCTTGCCGGACGGACCGCCAGGCTCTTGAGCTCGAAGACACCGCCCTCGCCTGTCTCGATGAGCTGCACGTGGCCGATGATCCTGTTGCCCTCTCGCGCGACCAGCACCTCGCCCTCATCGATATAGCTGGAAACCTGCGTGGGGGAATCGTCGGCAAGGGCAAACAGCGGCAGCAATATTTCGCGGTCCCCATCATATCGTTCAATCTGCATCCGTAACCCCGGGCTGGATCAACGCCGCCGCGAGTTCGGCAACCTTTCATCGGGATATAGCAGTGGCCGGGCGGGCGCCACAAACGCAAAAAGCCCGCCTCGGCGCGGGCCGAGGCGGGCATTGGCTCGATCGAGCCGTCAGGCGCGAATTCTCGGACGCACGGCAAGCCTTCGTAGGCAGGAATGAACGTGAAGATACTGGCCGTCGATCGCGCCCCGCCGCGTGCAATCCGTCACCCAAACCAGCCAAACGTAAGGCTAACCACCAAGACCGCGATGAGGATTGAGAGCGGCACCGCCATGAACAGCCCAGCCTCTAATAATCGGGTTTCCTTGTCACTGAACATTAGGCCCTGCCTCAACAAGCTTCGCTCAGATAGAAGCTGCGAAGCCTGTTTCCGTTCCGAATACCGGCGACATGCGATCCACGAGCGATTTGGCTCAACATGGTTGCCTGGAGATCGAAATCAGTTCGGTTTCCTCAATGATGCCGGCCATGTATTTTGCAATGATACGGGAGGCCAGCGCATCATTCGATTGGTGCCCCATTCCGGCCCAACAAAGGCGGTTTCGGGAGCGATTTCAGCGGAGGCTAATTGAATCGCGGTTTTTCAAGGAGCGAGCAGCTGTCGAAAAACCCGCCGGCCGCAGCCAGCGCGCCTCGCCCTTCCTTCGTTCGCACGTTTCGCTGATATGAGCAGGGGTGCAAATATCTTCACCAGTCGGCGCTGCCATCTCAAGGCCCTGCCGGTCAGGCCCAGTGGCCTTCCGCTGCCAGTCCCCACTAGCAACCAAGCCGCTGGGCCGCAGGCATGATTTGCGCCACATATGCGGCATGAAGGCGCTGAACAGAAGGTGTTGCTCGATGCTCCGGACAGACAATGGCGCGGCACTGAGGCTTTCAGATTTCGCCGATCCCAACGATGCAGTAATTGCCGCAATCGAGCTCTATGGGCCGGAAGCGCAGACCGCAGCGGCCTACTGCGCCATGGAAGCACACTTCGCCGGGCGACTGGCCGATTTCCGCCTCTGGTGCGAGGTCTTTCGCGTCTTCAAAACCAGATTCCATTGAGAGGCACATATATCGGGCTGCGCAGCCATCAGCGCGTTCTCGCAGTGCAGCCTGCCGCATGAAGCAACCATCGGAAATGCGAAAGCCCGCTTCGGCGGCCTTTCAGTCTTCCGTCGCCGACTTGAACTTCTGCACGATCACCTCGAACAGAATATCCGAAAAGGCGTCCAGATGGTTGATGGCGGCATCGAAATCCCTGGGCAGCACCGACAGCACGATCTTCAGATACTGGTCGGGCTTGCCGGCCCGCACCTCGGCGATGACGGCGGCGCCATGCGCGCGGAAATCGGCGCGCACGGCGGCGAGAAAATCGTCGCCCAGCGTCTTCTTCGTCCGCGTCGCGCGAGGCTTGCGTGCCAACGCAGGCTTGGCGACGGGCTTGCGCCTTGCCGGCTTTGTCATGCGGCGCGCCGGCCCGGCGGCGGCTTCGTCAGCCATCGACTTGATCCATGGTGCTGGCTGCGTTTGCGGAAGCAGCCAAGCCGGTCTTCGGCACCGATCTGGCCGGGTTCCTGGTGCGGGATTTCCTTTTCGCCACCTTGGCCCTCTTCGCGCGCTTCGGCTTTGCGGTCGCGGCAGGTTTTGGCGCACTGGCGCGTTTCGCCACGCTGGCCTGCGCCCTGAGCCGCGCCAGGACGAGACCCATGGCGTGGCCGCCGATGCCTGCTTGGGGAAAACCAAAGCCGCAGCCAGCATCCCACACCATGCCGATCAGCACGCCCGATGCCACCGGCTCGACCCGCCCCAACCGCACCTGCGGCGGCGCGCCCTCGAACGCGCCGATGGCGCTGACGATCTCGCGGCCGTCATCGTCGGTGATGATCGTGGCGTAGCGTTGGGTCATTGGATTTCCCGCTGAGGTCGCGCCCTACGGCCGCCAGCATACAAGTTGGCGGCCGGCTGATCGGCTGACAAGGCGCCAGAAACACAAAACCCGCCTCGGCGGCGGGTCGTTGGCGCAAATCAGCACCATGGACAAATATGTAGCATGGCTGCCCTCACCCGGTCAAGGAAAAAATTCCTAGATCATGGAGCCTCTCAAGCCTCCTTCTCGATCAAGCTCTGCGCCGTCGCCGAACCCCGAACCGGATAGCCGGCTTTTCATCAGCCGGCAGCTGTGGGACCATCAGAAGAAGCTCATGGAATGATTCGCGTCGTACGGCCTTGCAGGAGAGGGCGATGGACAGACCAGCCATGGCATCCGTCTTCAGGATGCGGCATGCTCCAGCCACGGTTTCCGGTGTGCGCAGCACCGGTCAGGGCCAGGCTGATCCGATCATCCGCGTGAATTCGCTTGGCGACGCGATCCGCTTCGTCGCCAACGCCTACCCCAATTACGACATCAGCGCTGTCGCCATCACCTGCGGCGATCCGTCGATCCCGCGCCTCGGCAGCATGGAGGTCAAGGCGGTGTGGCGCGAATATGGCGAGCGCCTGACGCAGGAATAGGCCGGCAGCACGAGCCGGCGCCTGCCCGGCATCCCGGTTGAAACCGGCTCCGCGCCTGGCTTCGGATCGGAAACGCCGCTGGAGCGTTTCCCCTTTGGTCAATGGAGGGAACCCCATGAACGTCGCCAATCTGCAACTCGAAGGCCTGCTGATGGCCGTCGCCTCGATCAACCACGTCCTGGTTCGCAAGGGGGTGCTGACATCGGAGGAGATCGACATCGCGCTGCGCAAGGCCGAGGCCAGCGAAACCGGCGAGGAGCGATCCAATGGCATGTCGGCGTCGAGCCGCGACGCCGTCAACTTCCCGATCCGGCTGCTGGAGCTCGCCAACCAGTGCCAGCCGGAGGCCGACATGCCGTCCTTCTCGAAACTGGCCCGCATGGTCGGCCAGATGAAGGAGCCCTATAACGATCAGCTGTGAGGCCCGGGCAGTTCACCGTTTCACGCAAACGGCGAACTCCTCCGATCTTGTAGCTCGTCTCAAGCCTTGCCCGGCCAGCCAAGGTTCAGCGCCAGCGTCCGTCCCGGCCCGTGGACGGCGGCGAAGAGCAGGCCGGCGGCGAACGGGAAATGCGACATGAAGGCGCCGAACTCGGCCTGGTTCGAGGCCCAGTGCGACGGGCCGTGGAAGGCAAAGCCGAGGAAGGTGACATAGACTGCCGCGACCAGCGCCGCCGGGGTCAGGAGGGCGCCGGTCAGGAAGGCTATCACCAGCAGCGTCTCGAGGATCGCGGCGCACCACGCCAGAAACAGCGGAAACGGGAAGCCGGCGGCGGCGATGTAGCCGGCGGTGGCGCCCATGTCCATGAACTTGAAGACCACCCCCATCAGGAACATGGCGGCGAAGACCAGGCGGGCGATGAGAAGGGCCGCGGTCTGCCACGGCGATTGAGTGATGTCCGGCATTTTGTCTCTCCAGGGTTGCAATGGATATCGACCCAAGGACGAGCGACGCCGTGCAGTTCCGACACCGGCCTGAATTTTTGTCCGCAAGCGCGGCCGCGACGGACGCCGTCGCCGGTCTGGCGCTGACGGACGGGCGCCGTCGCCGGGCCGGGAACCTTGCCGCGACCTGCCCCGAAAGCTACCCTCGCAAAGGGGGCGTGATCAGTTTGTGAGGAGAGCCAGCAATGGCGACGGTCCGGTATCTCGTCAGCGATGTCGAGTTGGCGATAGAATTTTACACCAGCCATCTGGGGTTCGCGCTGCGGCAGCAGTTCGGCCCGGCGATGGCCATCCTGAAGCGCGACGACCTGACGTTCTGGCTCGCCGGCCCGATGGCGTCGGCGGCGAGACCGATGCCGGATGGCCGCACGCCGCAGCCCGGCGGCTGGAACCGCATCGTCATCGAGGTGCAGGACCTGCCGGCGCTCGCCGCCCAGATGCGCGATGCCGGCGTGCCGTTCCGCAACGAGATCGTCGATGGCCCCGGCGGTCGCCAGATCCTTTGCGAGGACCCGTCCGGCAACGTGGTCGAACTTTTTGAACCAAGAGCATGATCCCTTCCGAAGCCCGTTCGGGATCATCATTGGTTTCTTCGTTGCCTCGCTTGGACCTCAGTTCGCCACCGGCGCCGGCGTGCTGAGTTCGAGGAACGGCACCGTCGAGCCGGGGATCATCGACTTCGGCAACTGCCCGTCCCATTTTTCGGCCTTGGTCAGTTCGACCAGCAGCGGATTGTTGGCGAGCGCTGCGGCGCGCGCCTTGATCGCTTCGGCCGTCGCCTCGCCTTCGATCTTGGTCTTGTAGGCGCTGGCTTCGGCTTCCGCCTTGACGCTGTCGGCACGGCCCTTGGCCTGGGTGACCGCGATGTCGGCCTTGATCTTTTCCTGCTGCAGGTTCTGTTCCTGCTTCTGCACTTCCACCTGCGCCGTCATCCGCGCCTCGACCGCCTGCTCATAGGCGTCGGAAAAGTCGATGTTCTCGACCTGGACGCTGTCGATCATCACTGGGCCGTCGGTCACCGACGAGATGGCGTCGGCGACATCCTTGTTGAACTTGGCGCGGTTCTGGATCACCGACACGGCGTCGTACTGGCCAAACACCGTCTTGATCTCCTGCGGCGCCTTGCGGGCGATGACCCGGTCGGCCAGCGCCTCGATCGACCCGTAATTGGTGTAGACGTTCGAGACCTCGGCCGCCGGCACGTGGAAATTGACGGTGACGCGCATGTCGGCCGGCTGCTGGTCACGTGAATAGGCCTGCATGGCCGGCAGATTGCCGCAATCGCTCTGGTTCTCGCAGCCCCATTTCAACACCTGCTGGCGCAGGCTGATCTTCTCGACCCTCTGCAACCAGGGCAGTTTGAAATGCAGGCCCGGATCGACGACCGAACTCAACGCGCCATTGGTCAACAGCACGCCGCGGTCACCCTGGTCGATCGTGTACCAGGACCCCATGACGGCACCGATCAGCGCCAGCACGATGGCCAGCGCGACGATGCCGCTGCCGATCGAGCGCGAGCCCACGGCCCCGTGCTGGAGGGCACGGTTCGAATTGCCTTGCGTGTCAGTCATTGCCAACCCCCCGTTGTCATTGCCCGGTCCCACGATTGCGCGGAATCATGGAGGCAAGATTGCTCAGATGTGGAGTGCCTCGGCCGTCCGCGCCAGTGAAATCAGATTATTTCGGTTTGCCTGCCGATGGTATGGGGCCGCTGGATGCGATCGCGACCGGCCGCGTCGGCGCTCCTATTTATGGTGCTGCCAGGCGGTTGAACCCAGCCAACGCGTTTGGCACTTGGCGCCAGCTTTCACCAACAAATAGCGATCCCGAAACTTGTCCGTAACCCGCGACGTGATATTGTTAGCTTGGGCTAATGTACAGGCATGTCCGGTGCAACCATTTTGGGGGGTGAGTTTTGGGCGCGAGCGTCAGGTTCAGGACGAGGTCCTATCTGGTCCGGTCACCGGTCCTCGAGTGTAATGGCTGTGGCGGCACCGGGCAGGTTTTCCAATGCCCACGCTGGACAAGCTCCAACGGGCTTTGCTGTCCCGCCGGCACGCATCAGCGCGGCTGCCCCGGCGCCAGCGCTGCTTGCGCCGAATGCGGCGAGGCCGATCCCCATGCCGCGGGCCCCGCCCCTGCATCGGCCTGACAGCCTCGATCCGCGTCGGGCAGGCTTCTGTCCGCCATCTGCCTTGGAACCAGCAGCGCCGATCGCTGTTATGTCTGATCGCGGCATCCTATATACTGATGCCCCGCGACCGTGCGGCCGACAGAAAGCGAGGCACGCCATGCCCGACGACAAAACGAAGATCAAGCAGGACCGCAAGCTGGTTTCGAGCGAGGAGACCTACGAGGTCGCCGCCTTCGCGCGCAAATACGGCATCCCGCAGAGCGAAGCCCAGACCATCATCAAGCGCTACGGCCCGTCGCGTAAGAAGCTCGACAACCACATGGCCGCGCGCGGATAGGCGGGGGCGGCCGCGAGCCGCAACCATTTCGCCGGCATTGCGTTGAAGGATGTTGCGGGCCGCATCGGCCGGGTCGGGAGCACCAGCCCGGTCGGCGGTGCGAACGGGATTTTTCCCGGTTTCTGGCCAACGAAATGGCCAGCATCTGTTCCGCCCGGCCCTTGGCGTGCCAGACTGACGAAAGCCAGACCGAGGGAGGGCCGCGATCATGTCCGACACCACACGCAGAACCGGCAGTTGCCTGTGCGGCGGCGTGCATTTCGTCATCATCGGCCAGCCGACACGCGTCGGCCTTTGCCACTGCAAGGACTGCCGCAAGGCCAGCGGCTCGGCCTATTCGGCCTTTGCGATATGGCCGCGCGACGCCTTCGAGACATCGGGCGAAGTCGCCTCCTACGGCACGCGCAGCTTCTGCCCGACCTGCGGCAGCCGCGTCGCCTGGGTCGGCGACGGTGAAGTCGAGGTGATGCTCGGCAGCCTCGACGTCGCGCCGACCGACCTGGAGCCGCAATATGAATTGTGGATCAGCCGCCGCGAGACCTGGCTGCATGCCTTGCCCGGCACCGAACAATTCGAGCATGACCGGCCCTTTGACGGGCCGGCGCCCGAAGACGCCGCTCCGCCGCCACCGAGGCCTTTGTCCGACGCCGTCGCGCAGACTGAAAATTGATCTTCGGGCCTGGAACCCTCCCTTGTCGACGACGTTATCCGGCGCCCCTCACAAGTGCCGTTGTCCACAACCGCGGTCAGTGTCGGGCGACATGCCACGGAGACGTCAGTTGAACGACAAGATTTTTCCCCGACCGATCCGCCTGAAATTCGCCCCCGAGCGTGAACGCATCGTGCGTAGCGCCTGGGAGGGCCTGGAATGCCTGGGCGACTGGCCTGCCGGCCGAGGCCGGCGATATCAGGCGGCGCTGCGCTGCTGTCGCGATGCGCTGGACGGCTGGACACCGCCGGAAAAGGCGATGCGGGCGATGATCGACGCCGCGCGCGAAGCCCGCATCCTCCAATAGTGGAAAAACCAGAGGCGGGAAGAGCAATGGCCGATGTGATGCTGACGACACCGGTGCGGATCAAGCCGCATGGCTCGGACACAATCCGTGAGGTGGCGACCCTTCAGGACGCCAGTGAAGTCCTGATCGACTGGCCGCAAGCCAGCCGCGGTCCCTTCTACCAGGCCGCGCGCGCAAAGGTCGAAGCGGCGCTGGAAAACAAGGACGGCACGGCGCAGGCGCAGGAAGCCTTTACGGCGCTGTGCGATCATGCCGGCGTGCTGGTTCGCTAACCCAGAAATGCAGGCGGTGCCCCTCGCCTGCTTTTCTGTTGCTGCCGATACCTATTTTTGCGGAGCAGATCGCCATCCACGATCGGATGAGAGGTTTCGAACCCAAAATTCTTCGGCGCCTGGCTTTCTACTTGGCCTGCGGCTGAGCCGGCACCTGGCCCGGCTTGATCACCGGTGTCTTGCCCACGTCGGGCGCCGGTGTCGCCATGCCCTGGTCGCCGGTGGCCGGCGGCTTCAGCACCCCGCCGCAATCATTGAGCTTTTCGCTCAGATTGCCGCCACCTGGCTGCTGCTTGCCTTGATCCGGCTCGACCCGGCATTTGTCGGCCTGCGGAGTCGGGTTGTTGGTGCCCTGCTGCTGATCCGTCTGTGCCGCCGCCGGCACGGCCAAGGCCAGCAACAGCGACGCGATGGCCAGAGGTTTTTTCATCTGAGCCTCCTTTTGCTTTGACGGCCGCCCGCGGCGGCAGCCTGCCTCGCAGGGACAACGCCCAACCGCCCGAAAGGTTGGCGAACAAAGGTCGGCGCTCCGACGCGACCGCCCGCAACCAAACCGGGCCTCCGGCCGTTGCCGGCAAGGAGGCACCACCATGTTCGGCAATTTTCAGTCGATAAAAATCGATGCCGGCGATGCCGGCATATTTTTCCGCCGTGCGGGCAACGGTCCGGCGCTGC
The DNA here is from genome assembly GCF_007003935.1 of Mesorhizobium sp. WSM4310. Classification (NCBI taxonomy): domain Bacteria; kingdom Pseudomonadati; phylum Pseudomonadota; class Alphaproteobacteria; order Hyphomicrobiales; family Phyllobacteriaceae; genus Mesorhizobium; species Mesorhizobium sp. WSM4310. Next base: position 8,320 of record NZ_VFTA01000045.1, on the reverse strand, counting down.
TGCTCCTGCACGGTTTTCCGCAGACCCATCTGATGTGGCGCGACGTGGCGCCGGCCTTGGCCGAGCGGTTTACCGTCATCTGCGCCGACCTGCGCGGCTATGGCGCCAGCGCGTGCCCGTCGTCCGACAGCGCTCACGCCTCTTATGCCAAACGGACCATGGCCGCCGACATGGCGGCCCTGATGGCCAAACTCGGCTTCGGCAGCTTCATGGTCGCCGGCCATGATCGCGGTGGGCGGGTGGCGTACCGCATGGCCCTCGATCATCCCGGCCGCGTTGAAAAGCTTGCGGTTCTGGACATCGTCGCAACGGCCGACGCATGGGATCGGGCCGACGCCAGGCTGGCACAGGGCTATTGGCCCTGGTCACTGCTGGCGCAGCCCGAGCCCTTGCCGGAGTTGATGCTGCGGGGATCCGCCGAGGCGGTCGTCGACAACGCGCTCGGCGGCTGGGGGTCGTCGCCGTCAACGTTTCCGCCCGAGGTCCGCCAGGCTTACATCGATGCCTTGCGCGATCCCGCCCACATCCACGCCATCTGCGAGGAATACCGCGCGGCATCGACGCTTGACCGCGAGCATGACCATGCCGACAAGGCCGCCGGCCGGCGTATCCGCTGTCCGGTGCTGGCGCTGTGGAGCGGGCAAGGTGCGCTTGCCGACTGGTACGCGGGCGACGGCGGGCCGCTGGCTCTTTGGCGAGGCTGGGCCGATGACGTCCGCGGACGGGCCATGCCCGGCGGTCATTTCTTCCCCGAGGAGGCGCCGCAACAGACCGCTCGGGCATTGGCGGACTTCTTCGGCGAACCGGGTGGCGCCTAGGGGGTCAACCTTGCCGGAGGCGCCAGCACGGTTCTCCGCATCGTGCGATGGGGCAGCAGGCGGATCGGTCCTTTGCGGGCACGCCTCAAAGCAGTGGTCGCGTCCGCCGCGGAAGGAACAGCATGGCTTCGGGACCCTCGTTCCGGGCCACCATTGCGGCGTTTCGTAGGGCTTCCTGCCATCCATGACCAGCAATGCGCGATGCCTGATTTGCGCGGGTGGCCTCGCGCCGCGTCTTGCCCCGCGCAATACGCGGCCCGTCGCGGAACGGGCGGACACATGATGGGTTTTATGGGACAATGCAGCACCCGAACAAAAGAGAAGCCGCCATGCCCGCTCGCCTGCCTGTCCTGTTGATCACCTTGGGCTCCGTGCTCGCCGCGACCAGCCTGGCCGAGGCCCGCCCCGACAGCCGCGGTATGAGCTGCGCCGAGATCCGGGCGATGATCCAGAGCCGTCGCGCCGTGGTGTTGACCACGGGACCGGACACCTATGACCGCTATGTCAGGCAGTTCGGCAATGAATGCGACTGGCCGGAAGTGCCGATGTCGGCCTATATCCCGGCGCGCGACGGGCACTGCCCGGTCTATCGCTGCGAAGAGCCGGTCGACAACTTCCCGAATTGACGCCTCGCCGTCCTGACGGCATAAGCATCGGAGCTTCTCCCGCTTCGTCTAATGGTAGGACAGCGCCCTTTGAAGGCGTGAATCGTGGTTCGAGCCCATGAGCGGGAACCAATCTTGTCAATGGTTTGGTGCGGTCTCGACCGAAATCGTCTGATATCCAGCGATAAACGTGTCCGTATCAGGCGAACGCTGGCCTGCAGGGCGCGAGCATTTGGACACGACCAACTCAAACCTGTTCCGTCATCTTCGGAAACTTGATGTCCTGGATCATGAAGCCGCGGCGCGAGATCGATACGCCTGCAGTTTGTCGACGCTACGGGATTTGCGACACCACCCTAGACCGGTGGCTCGACAACCGCGCAAACGGCTTCCCCAGCCGCATTGGCGCGGCCGGCGCCGGTTCTGGCTGAGTTCGACGCCTATGATGCGTCGATCTAAGGCAACGGTTTGAAAGGCTGACTTTCTTTTTGTTGCATCTTTCGCAGCCAGTGTGTATTTATACACATGAAAAGTGCGGACGTTATCAAGGCCTTGGAGGCCGACGGTTGGTACGAAGTCGCTCGAAAGGGCAGTCATGCACAATTCAAACACAAGAAGAAAGCCGGCAGGGTCACGGTCCCGCACCCCAAAAGGGATATCCCTTTGGGAACTTTGCGGAGCATTGAACGTCAGTCCGGTCTGAAACTGAGGTAGAGAGACATGAAGCAGTATATCGGACTGATCCATAAGGACGCCGACAGCGACTTCGGCGTGTCCTTTCCCGATTTTCCCGGCGTTGTCACGGCCGGCGCCGATCTAGATGACGCTCGCGCTATGGCGGAGGAAGCGCTTGCCTTCCACATCGAAGGGCTTGTGGAAGATGGCGAGGCGATTCCAGAACCTTCCAGCCTGGAAGATGTCATGGCCGACGCCACCAATCGAGACGGCGTTGCAATCTTGGTAGCGGTGAAGACCGAGGCCAAAAAAGCTGTCCGGGTGAACGTCACGCTCCCTGAAGATGTCCTGCGCCGGATTGATGCCTTTGCTGAGGCGCACGGCTATACCCGATCCGGCTTTATCGCGAAGGCAGCTCAAAGGGCCATGGAGCTTGAGGCGGCCTAAAGGATCGCGAGACGCTTTCCCGCAGCGACGCCTCCAGCGCTTCGGCAAGATGGCACGATCTCCGGCGGCGGCGGCAACGCAAGGTGCAGCCGCACCTTGCGGCCCCTGATCGGGGAGCGCAAAATCCGTGTTTGTGGGCGAGCCCCGAGCTGCCTTCCGCGATCACACCATAGGCCAACGCGGCCATGTGGGTCACAGTGCAATCACAAGCGGTCGATTCCTTCGGGACATAGCCACTGCGAAAGCCTGCTGCGGGTCGCTCCCGTGGCGGGCTTTGCCGTGGGGACCAAGGTCCCATGGCCCTCGCGCAAAGGTCTGATGTAACCGCTTTGGTTCCGGTATCGTCCATTGGACGTTCCGTTAATTTATCCAATCGCGATATACATTCCTTCATTTGAATGCTTCAGTTGGATTGGTCGTGCCGCATACATAGCCAGCCGGCAGCCGCCCCAGGCCGGTTAGGCCCGGTGCGCTGCTTACCCCAACCAGAGGTGTACCGGGCCGCCTGAGGGATAAAAGCCCGCGCTCTCGGCCAGAGGCGCGCGGGCCGATCGGAAACCCGATCTTCGGCAGGGAATGCCCCCGCCCTGCCGACAAAACACAAACAATTAGAAACGACTAATGTTCCATCAGCCCGTCGAATGCCGGTTTCCCGTCGCGCTAAAATCGCCATTCAATTAGCGCAAACTTAATTAGCCATCTTGGATTTTAACGAATCGTTGACCGCGCTGTCCTATTTTGGAACAGCGCGGTCAAACCCCAACCGGACCGCGTAGGCGGCTCCGGCAACCCGGCCCCTGTTGCACTGCCGGAGCCGCTACCACACCATACAAAATACCAGCAATGGTTGAATCAACAGTTACCGCGCGTGCTTTCCGGTGCGCCACCGACGCCAAGGCAGTGCCGCGGATCGGGGAACGCGTTCCGCTTTCGATCGGGGGAGCCCGCAGAACCCTCAGGTCTTGCGCCACGTGCATATCCCGAGCGAACATTCGAAGGTGCCGCCACAGCCCAGCCTCACGCGACAGTGATTGGAGCCGGTGAAACTTTGCGCCGACATGCGCGTTTTTCGCCTGCAACCTTGTCGAGGTTCCAATGCAACCTGCGTGGTTCTCCAAGCCCGTGGTCGTTTCGGTCGGTGTGGCCGGCGCCACCCGCCACTTGTCCAATACACAACAGGCGATCGAATTGTTGACGACACATTGGCGCGACGCCGGCAGCCTGAAACATCAGTCCGCGCTACGCGCCTGCCGCCGCGCGACGAGCGGCGACGTGCCTCCCGATATCGCCAGGGAGGCTTTGGTCGAGGCCGCGCGTGAGGCGCATATACTGGTCGAGTAGGCCGCGCCGTATTCACGGATCGCAACCCTCATTCACAATTTCGTGATCGACGGAACCGTCTGAAACCGCAAGCGTTTTTTTACGGACGTCTTTTCGTCAGGCAACATCAGGAGGCGTTTATGCGCATCATGAACCTCGTCACTCTCGCCCTCATCATCCTTGGCGGTCTCAACTGGCTGTCCATGGGGGTGACCGGCTATGACGTAATCGGCACGGTCCTTGGTGGCGCCATGCTGGCCCGCCTGGCCTATCTGATCATAGGCCTTGCAGCCATTTGGCAGCTCATGCCGGGCTTCCAGAGCTTCACCGTTGGGGAAGTCGATGCCGAAAGGCATCTCCCGCATCACCGGTGACCGGCAAGCCGGGGCGGCGGAAAACCTGCCGTCCCGTCCCGGTTGGGCACGACGGCCTTTGGCGGGCAGTTCCAGGCGCATCGCCTGATTGTCGCTGATCTTGAACAGTGCCGCGATGGCAGTGGCAGTCAAAACCCTGCCGTTGCCTGACGGAGAGACGACGCCAATCTCCTCTTACGGGGGATACGGGACGTTCAGATGCCGAAACCCTGCGCTGCGCCGTCGTCGGCTTCGACACCGGCTTGCGGCACGATGATCGATGCCAGAGGCGCACTGAGCCGCCAGCTGAGACGGCCGGGCGAGCGCTCCAGTTGAGCCGAACCGCCCAGCGACTGCGGCGCCACCCGCTGCAGGACAACGGTGCCGAACCCCTTGCGCGCGCTCTCCTCGCGCTCCGGACGGGGCATGGACGTCTCGGTCCAGAGCAGCTGGAAGTCGCGTCCGTCCGATGCACCGACACTCTTGGTGCCCAAGTCACTGGCACCCAATTCCTTGGCACCCAAGTCCTTGGCGCCCAAGTCCTGGGTGCCGGAGCCCTGGGTGCCGGAGCCTTGGTCGCTTGAGCCGATTGTCCAGGTGATCTCGACCTTGCCGTCTTCGCTGCCCAGCGCGCCATATTTGGAGGAATTCGTGCCGAGCTCGTGGAAAGCCATGCCGAGATTCTGCACCGCATTCGACTGCAGCGTCAGGACCGGGCCGGAGAGCAGGATCTGCTCCTCGCGGCCGAAAGGTTTCAGATGTTCCTGGATCAGGTCGAACAGGCTGGCGCCGGCCCACTCCGAGGTGACGAGCAGATCATGCGAACGCGAAAGCGCCATGATGCGGGCGCGGATCAGTTCCTCGAACTCCTGCGGGTCGCTCGAGCGCCTGCTCGTCTCCCTGACCATCGACAGGATGACCGCGAACTGGTTCTTGACGCGATGGTTGACCTCCCGCATCAGCAGCCTGATCCGGCGCTCACTCTCCTTTGCGGAGGAAATGTCGCGGGCGATCTTGGAGGCGCCGACGATCTCGCCATTGGCGTTCCTGATCGGCGAAACCGTCAGCGAGACGGAGATAAGCGCGCCGTCCTTGCGCCTCCGCGTCGTCTCATAACTCGCCACGCGTTGGCCACTGCGAACCCTGCTGATGATCTCAGTCTCCTCGCTCTTGAGGTGATCGGGGATGAGCATGAGGATCGACTGGCCGACGGCTTCCTCGGCGGTGTAGCCGAACATGCGTTCGGCCGCCAGGTTCCAGCTCGTGATGATGCTGGTCAAATCCTTGCTGATGATGGCATCGAAAGAGGAATCGACGATGGCCGCGAGGCGTGCGTCGGCAGTCGCGTCCTGTTTCTGGTTGTTTGTTGCGATGTCCGCCGTCGCCGCCACGATTTCGCTCATCGGCATGAGGTAGTGCGCGAGCGGATCAAGACAATCTCCCCGGCCGCAATTCGCATGCGGCGCGCCACGGATGAAGCCAGCGTCACTCCGACGGCCGATCGCCCGTCTTGCCGTCGCCGTCGGGCAGCACGCCGAACTCCTGCGACTTGACCCCCTGCTCGGCCGTCAGGAACCCGTCCGAGGAAAGGCCGCGCCGCAGCAGCTCCCGCACCGCTGCCGAGCGGCTCGGCATGCGCTTTTCGAAGCGCCAGTTTTCCAGCGCCGCCAATTCGTCCGTGGTGAGCATGATCTGCAGCCGTTCCGGACGTTCCAGTTCAGCCATGTGCGCGCTCCTCGCTCAGGACTAAAAACACGGTGAGTTAGCATCTAGCTCATTCAGCTTATAAGTATGGTAACCCCCATTATGCGTCAAGACCGGCCAGTGAGGCCTCCGCACATCAAACGCATGATGCTCATCGAACGCCTGATACGCATTCCTGTAATTTAACTAACCAACTGATTTTATTTGTATATTTTCAGATTTCACTTGCCAGACCGATACCCCGAGCGCATGCTTCAACCTGAACAGAAAACCGTTCCCTTTGGGAGGTTTCGATGCGCTACGATTACTCCATGCGCTTGCACGATGACGTCAATGCAGCGGTCGAGAGGGCATTCAAGACGGCCGGCATCGTCAACATCACGGTGACGGCCGAGCAGGTCAGGATCATGAATCTGGCCGAGAATGTCGCCCTCGAGGACATTGAATATCTGGTCCTGCGGGCTGCCCAACTGCTTGGCGCGGCAATCGAATTCGACTCCATGAGCAGCGGGTTGGCGCTGTCTGGAAACGTCGAGGGTGAGGAACGGGCGATCAGCCCCCTCGTTCTTTCGCAGCCGGCCTCGATCCAGTGATGTCGCCCTGACGCCGCGCCCGGTCGCGGCGTCGCTTCCAACATCCGGACTGGCTCCGGCCTGGGCCTGCCTGGCGCCCGGCACCCTTGATCACAGTCGGTTGAGACAGCGCTGCACACCTATGGGAATTGGGCGCGTGCTCTATATGGTGCTGCAAACCCCAACCGGAGCAGCGCAGCCATGACCCTCGCGACACGAAAACTCGGCAGCCAGGGATTGAAAGTCTCGGCCATCGGCCTCGGCTGCATGGGCATGAGCCAGTCCTACGGCCCGGCCGACGAGGCCGAGTCCATCGCCACGCTGCATCGCGCGATCGAACTTGGCTGCACCTTCCTGGATACCGCCGAGGTCTATGGCCCGCACACCAACGAGGCACTTCTCGGCCGGGCGCTGAAGGGCAAGCGCGACCAGGTGACGATCGCCACCAAATTCGGCTTCCGCATCGAAAACGGCAAGCAGCTCAGCGGCGTCGACAGCCGGCCCGAGCATATCCGCGAGGTTGTGGAAGCCTCGCTCGTCCGGCTCGCCACCGACCATATCGACCTGCTCTACCAGCACCGCGTCGACCCTGACGTGCCGATGGAGGATGTCGCCGGCGCGGTCGGCAAGCTTGTGGCCGAGGGCAAGGTGCGCTTTTTCGGCCTGTCGGAGGCAGGTAGCGCCAACATCCGCCGGGCGCATGCCGTCTATCCCGTCTCGGCGCTGCAGAGTGAATATTCGCTGTGGGAACGCAATCTGGAGCCGGAGATCACCCCGCTGCTCAAGGAACTCGGCATCGGCCTGGTTCCGTTCTCGCCGCTCGGCCGCGGCTTCCTCACCGGCGATGTCAAGCGCGCCGAGGATTATCCGGAAGGCGACTATCGCCGCAACGACCCGCGCTACCAGGGCGAAAATTACGACGCCAATGTCGATGCGGCCGGCACGGTGCGCGACATCGCGGCGGCCCGGGGCGTCAAGCCAGGACAGATCGCGCTGGCCTGGCTGCTCGGCAAAGGCGGCGATTTCGCTGTCGATATCGTGCCGATCCCCGGCACCAAGCGCAGAAAATACCTGGAGGAGAACATCGCCGCCGCCTCGCTGAAACTCGACGCCGCCGAAATGGCCGCACTGGACGAGGCGCTGGCGCCGGGAAAAATCGCTGGCCCGCGCTATGGCGAGCGCGGCATGGCGATGGTCGATCGGTAGCTCCAGCGCGTTCATCGCAAGCGGCATTGAATACGGGAAGCGGATGCTTTTCTCCTCGGCAGTCTGCCGCTGAAGTCCATTGGTGATGGCTCAAAGCCTCCCAGCCCGACGATGGCAGCTGCCCGCGAACCACGAGGAATGGCCGGACAGACATTCTGCTGTCGCAAACCGTCGGTCGAAGATCGGAGCGGCAGGGCCCGCCACGGGGAAGCGGCGGGCCCGGATGGGATTGGATCACTGAAGTCGGGCTCCCGCCGCAACGCCCTCGGATGTGGGTTGTTCCTTCAAATTTCCGCCCTGTCGCTTTTGCCAATTCGCCTGGAACGAAATTTTTTCGTCGAGGTTTATCCCGCGAAGGGACTGATGCTTTCGAGGAGACCTCCCATGAAGCATATGTTGATCACCAGCATGCTCGCGCTCGGCATCGGATGCGGTGCCGCGGTGGCTCAGACACAGCCGGCTGAAACTCAGTCGGGCGGTGACGCCAATTGCGCGGCCGGCGCGGCCAACTGTCAAAATGGCTCGAAGATGAAGATGGGCGAGCAGGCTCAGGGCAAGGCCAAGGCCCAGACGGACCAGCAGGCCCAGGGCAAGCCGAAGCTCAAGACCGACGAGCAGGC
>NZ_VFTA01000044.1:0-45708 GCF_007003935.1 Mesorhizobium sp. WSM4310 | reverse complement strand
GGCTTCCATCCTTCGAAAGCCCGGCTTCCAAGTCAATTCTGCTTAGTCAAGCTGTCCGCTCCGAGGGGCGCACTCCAGTTTCCCGGGAAAACCGTTTCACACTTTTCCTGGAATTGCTCTAGGCTTGCCGCTCTTTACCAGATACGAAAACAGAAAACCCCAGCCGCGAACGACCGGGGTTTTGGTCCAGCAATGGCTGGCTGAATTATCGCTTGGCGAGCAGATCGCGGATTTCGGTGAGCAGCGCGACATCGGCGGGGGGCGGCGCGGCCGGGGCAGCCGGCTTCTCGCGCTCGAGCCGCCGGCGCAGATTGTTCACCCCCTTGACCATCAGGAAGATGACAAAGGCAATGATCAGGAAGTTCAGCGCCACGGTGATGAAGCTGCCATAGGCAAAGACCGCGCCTTGCTTGCGCGCATCTTCAAGGTTGGTCGCAGTTACATTGTGCGACAGGCCAATGAAGTAGTTGTTGAAATCGACCCCTCCGAGCGCGCCAATGAAAGGCATGATGACATCATCGACCAGCGAAGTGACGATCTTGCCGAAGGCAGCGCCGATGATGACGCCGACGGCCAAGTCCATCACGTTACCCTTGGAAATGAATTCCTGGAATTCTTTCAGCATTCGACCCTCCTTGCATGGCGGGCCGCGCTGTCGTTCCGTCCTTGCCGCATCGACCCGGCGACAACATAACAAAAACCTCCGGTTGCAACATGGGCAAAAAGGAGAAAGCAATCGCTTTCTCCTTCCCTGCCGTTAGCCTCCAGAAATCACGCGCTTCATGCACCCAAAGCCGTGATGGACTTGGGACCCAAGCTGTGATTGCGTTCGGACAAGCCGGACAGAAAGACTGCAAAGGAGGAAATTCCGGGCGTGCAAGGCTTGTTCATCGTCATCATCGCGATCGCCTATGTGACGTTGCTGTTCGCCATCGCCAGCCTGGGCGACCGCCGCTCGGCCATCTCCGGGCCCGGTCGTGCGCGACCCTTCATCTATGCGCTCAGCCTGGCGATCTATTGTACCTCGTGGACCTTCTTCGGCTCGGTCGGGCTCTCCTCCGAACGCGGCCTCGAATTCCTCGGCATCTATACCGGCCCGGTGCTGGTGTTCGTGTTCGGGTTTCCGCTGCTCAACCGCATCGTGCGGCTGGCCAAGACCGAGAAGATCACCTCGATCGCCGACTTCCTCGGCGCGCGCTACGGCAAGAGCTTCACCGTCGCGGCGATCGCCACGCTGATCGCCACCATCGGGGCGGTGCCCTATATCGCGCTGCAGCTGAAGGCGATTTCCGGCTCGGTCAGCCTGATGGTCGAGCACTATACGGGATCGCCGCCCTCTTTCGATCCGTTCGTCAGCGACATCTCGCTGGTCGTCGCCATGCTGCTGGCCTTGTTTGCCGTGCTGTTCGGCACCCGCCATGCCGACGCCACCGAACATCAGGACGGGCTGGTGCTGGCGGTGGCGGTCGAAACCGTGGTCAAGCTCGCCGCCTTCCTGGCAATCGGTCTGATGGTCACCTTCCTGATCTTCGGCGGCCCGGGCGACATGTTCGCCAAGCTGGCGCAGAATGCACAAGTGCGCCAGGCGATGGGCTACAACACCTCGCTCGCCACCTGGCTGGTGCTGACTTGTCTGAGCGGCTTTGCCATCGTCATGCTGCCGCGGCAGTTCTACGTCACCATCGTCGAGAACCGCGGCGAAGCCGAACTGCGCACCGCGACCTGGGTGTTTCCGCTCTACCTCGTGGCGATCAACCTGTTCGTGCTGCCGATCGCCTTTGCCGGCCTGTCGCTGGTCGGCACCGGCACCAGCAGCGATCTCTACGTGCTGTCGCTGCCCCTGTTCAGCGGCCACGACGTGCTCGCCATGGCGGCCTTCATCGGCGGGCTGTCTGCGGCAACGGCCATGGTCATCGTCGAAAGCGTGGCGCTCTCGATCATGATCTCCAACGACCTCGTCATTCCGCTGTTCGTGCGCCGCCTGCTCAAGACCTCGACCTCCGAGAACGAGGACTGGTCGACGCTCATCCTCAATGTGCGGCGCGGAGCGATCTTCATCCTGTTGTTCATCGCCTTCCTCTACTATCGCGAGAGCACCAACAGCGCGCGGCTGTCATCCATCGGGCTGATGTCCTTCGCGGCCATCGCGCAGTTCGCGCCGGCGCTGATCGGCGGGCTGATCTGGCGCGGCGCCAATGGCAGGGGCGCCGCACTCGGCATGATCGCCGGCATCCTCATATGGGGCTACACACTGCTTTTGCCCTCGCTTGTCGCACCCGATGCCGACATCATCTTGCAAGGGCTGTTCGGTTTCGAGGCATTGCGGCCGCAGGCGCTGTTCGGCACGGTCGCCGAACCGCTGAACCATGGCGTGTTGTGGAGCCTGTCGATCAACACGCTGTTCTTCGCCCTTGGCTCGCTGTCGCGCGCGTCGGTGCCGCTGGAGCGCATCCAGGCGTCGATCTTCGTGCCACGCGACGCCGGTCCGATGCCGAGCCTGCGCCGCTTCCGCACCGCCATCACCGTCAACGACCTCAAGGACACGATCGCGCGCTACCTCGGCGTCGAGCGCACCGAGCGTTCCTTCCAGTCGTTCGAGAAGACCAACGGCACCTCGCTGCACGGCAAGGAGCAGGCGAGCATGGAGGTCATCCGCTTCTCCGAGCAGCTTTTGGCCAGCGCCGTCGGCTCCTCCTCGGCGCGGCTGATCCTATCGCTGCTGTTCCGGCGCCATGACCGCGAATCCCGGGATGCCTTCCGCCTGCTCGACGACGCCACCGAGGCGCTGCAGCACAACCGCGACCTCCTGCAGATCGCGCTCGACCAGATGGAGCAGGGCATCACCGTCTTCGACCGCGATTTCCGGCTGATCTGCTGGAACCGCCAGTACTGGGCGCTGTTCGACCTGCCCGACGAGATGGGCCAGGTCGGCGTCTCGCTCGACCAGATCTTGCGCCACCTCGCCGAGCGCGGCGACATCCCCGCCGACCAGCGCGTGGCGATGCTCAACCGGCTGACCAGCTTCGTCAGCCCCTGGCAGATGGAACTGAAGACCAGCGGCCGCATCCTGGAACTGCGCTCCAACCCGATGCCGGATGGCGGCATCGTCGCCACCTATGCCGACATTTCCGGGCGCGTCGAACAGGATCTGGCGCTGAAGCGTGCCAATGAATCGCTGGAACAGCGCGTCAAGACCCGCACCATCGAGCTGACCCGGGTCAACGAGGAGTTGACCCGGGTCAACGAGGAACTGGCGCAGGCGCAGATGCTGGCCGAGGAGGCCAATCTCGGCAAGACGCGCTTCCTCGCCGCCGCCGGCCACGACATCCTGCAGCCGCTGAACGCCGCCCGGCTCTATTGTTCCTCGCTGATCGAGAAGGCCGGCAAAGGCCCAGCCGGCAAGGCGGCGGTCAATATCGAATCCTCGCTGGAATCGGTCGAGACGATTCTCGGCGCCGTGCTCGACATCTCGCGCCTCGATGCCGGGGCGATGAAGCCGGACGATACCGCCTTCAATCTCGACGGCCTGCTGCGCCAGATCGGCAATGATTTTCGGCCGATGGCCGCCGAGAAAAAACTCGGCCTGACGATCATGCCGTCTTCGCTGACGGTGGTGACCGATCGCAATTTGTTGCGCCGCCTGATCCAGAATCTTGTCTCCAACGCCATCAAGTATACCCGCAGGGGTCGCATCCTGGTCGGCGTGCGGCGGCGCGGCGAACTGGCGGAGATCCAGGTGATCGACACCGGCATCGGCATTGCCGGCGAGAAGCTGAACACGGTCTTCCATGAGTTCACCCGGCTCGATGAAGGCGCGCGCGAAGCCGAAGGGCTCGGCCTTGGCCTCTCCATCGTGGACCGCATCGCCCGGGTGCTTCGGCTGGAAATCCGCATCTTCTCCAATCCAGGCAAGGGCACGCGCTTTTCGGTCATCCTGCCGGTCGCAGCGGTGCAGGAGCCGCGACGCGAGGTCGAAACCAAGGCTCCCGCCCGTGCCGCGGCTTCGCTCGCCGGGCTGCATGTGCTGTGTATCGACAATGACGCCCGCATCCTGGAGGGCATGCGGCTGCTGCTCGAAGGCTGGGGATGCAAGGTTGATACCGTGTCCGGCTCACGGGATCTGGAGAACGCCGCGCTACACCGCCCGGATATCGTGCTTGCCGATTACCATCTCGACGGCGAAACCGGCCTCGATATCATCGCCCGGCTGCGTGCGACCCATGGCAACGACCTGACCGCCGTGCTGGTCACCGCCGACCGGTCCAACGAGGTGCGGGCGGCGGCAGCTGGGCTCGATATTGCGGTGATCAACAAGCCGCTGAAACCGGCGGTGCTGCGTTCGATGATGGCCAGGGTGAGGCCGCTGGCATCGGCGGCAGAGTGACGCCAACGGGCCGGCCGGCCACAGCTGGCGCTTTCAGGCCCTGTGCCCCAGGCTCCTGAGGTAGGCGCAGAACATATCGGCTATCGCATCGGAATAGGTCTCGATCTCCGCCGGCATTCGCGAACTTGCCGAAAAATCCCGTCCCGCCGCACTGAGCATCGTCGTGACCAGCTCGCCGACCATGGCTCGGGTGGCATCGGAGGCCTCGGGCAGTGTCTCCTGCATGAATATCTCGACCGTGCGCTCCGCCGAAGCCCGCGCCTCTTGAGCCTCTGGCGCATCCCGATAAAGCGGCGCCGCGTCGTTGAGCGCGCCACGCACTGCCGCTTCTTCACACTCGGAGCGGACAAAGGCATGCACCAGGATGCGCAGCCGCTCGAGGGGCGGCTTCTCGACCTCCTGGAGAATACGGCACAGCAGGTCGGTCGTTTGCTGCCATTCGTCGCTCTGCAGCCGGAACAGAAGTGCCGCCTTGTTGGGGAAATACTGATAGAGCGAGCCGACGCTGACTCCGGCCCTTTCGGCCACGCGCGTGGTGGTGAAACGCTGCGCGCCTTCCTTCTCCAAAACCTGAACAGCAGCCTGCAAAAGAGCCGCGACAAGGTCCGTCGCGCGAGCCTGTTTGGGCTGTTTTCGTGAGGAAATCGAATGACTTGGGCGTTCGGTCATGTCTCGGCCCGGTAATGCGAATTGGAAACCTGAAGGATTATTCGTATTTTCGGCGCAACACAAGCACGCAGCCATTTCGACCGGAGACGTTCATGACGACGCTGACCAATGCCCCGCTGGCCCCGCTGCTCGCCCGCCTGTTCGAAGAAGCCAATGCCGCAACCAGTCCGGTGGCGGGACTCTCGCACGAAGAGCGGGCGCGCCTGATCAACAGCAAGACCGAATATGTCGATTTCTACGGTCGGCTGAAGGACCTCTGGCTGGCGATCTCGCCGGAGACCGGCACGCTGCTCTACATGCTGGCGCGCAGCAGCGGCGCGCGCATCATCATCGAGTTCGGCACCTCGTTCGGCATCTCGACGCTCTATCTTGCGGCAGCGCTCAGGGACAATGGTGGCGGCCGCCTGATCACCACTGAATTCGAGCCGTCCAAGGTGATGCGGGCCAAGGCCAATCTGACCGAGGGCGGCCTCATCGACCTGGTGGAGATCCGCGAGGGCGACGCGCTTGAAACGCTGAGCACCGACCTGCCCGAAACGATCGACCTTTTGCTGCTCGACGGCGCCAAGGCGATCTATCCGGAGATCCTCAGCCTGGTCGAGAGCCGCTTGCGGCCAGGCGCGCTGGTCATCGCCGACAATGCCGATTTCTCGCCCGAATATCTCGAGCGGGTGCGCTCGCCGGCGTCGGGCTACATGTCCACGCCGTTCGGCGAGGACGTCGAATTGTCCGTGCGGCTCGGCTGAAGCCGGCCCCATCGCCGTATTGGATACTACCACGCGGCTCAAACCTCCTTGTCGCTCCAGGGCGACCGTAGGCGTTTACGTCAACCAACGCGCAAACCCCGGGCCGTCGACGACAGTCGGCCTCCATGCGCAGGTGACGTCATGATCAACACGCTTCTTTCCTCCTGGCGCGCAGCCCCGCGCCCAGCCCTGATGGGGCTTCTGCTGTTCTTCTGCGCGGGTTTCGCCGATGGCGCGCTCGTGCCTTTCTTTCCGCTCTGGGCAAGCAGCGAGGCGGGCATTCCCGTCGGCGCGATCGGCCTGCTGTTCGGCTGCTATGCCGGGGGCGAACTGCTGGCGGCGCCGCTGATCGGCGGCATCGCCGACCGGGTCGGCCGGCGGCCGGTGCTGATCGCCTCGTCGCTTGGCGTCGGCGCCGGCTTCCTGGCCCTGTTCTTCGTGCATGGCGTCGCCGTTACCGCGATCGTGCTGCTTCTAACCGGCATGTGCGAGTCAGTGCTTCATCCAACTATTTTGACCACGATCGCCGATGTGACCCCGCCATCCGCGCATCCGCGCTGGTTCAGCCTGGCGCGCGTGAGTTCAAGCGCCGGGCAGATTCTCGGACCGGCCAGCGGCGCCCTGCTGGCGCTGCTATCGCTACGCAGCGTTTTCCTCGCCGGCGGCACGATGCTTGTGCTGGGCGGCATCGTGATGCTCTTCGCCCTGAACGAGACGATCGGCATCGGCCTCGCCGCCGGCGACGATCGCCACGGCGGCGAAGACAACGAAGAGGAAGGCCTGTCCGCGCTGCTGCCGGCGTTCGGCGACGGCCGGCTGGCGAAGCTGCTGCTCTGGGTCGTGCTGTTCGAGGTCGCCGGCAACTGGATCGAGGCGGTGATCCCGCTCTACGCGCAGGATGCAGGGACGCTGACGCCATCCGGCGTCGGCGCGCTGTTCGCCTACGCCGCCGCCCTGACGGTCGGCCTGCAGATGCTGGTCAGCCGCCTGATCGAGGCACGATCCGCGCTCTGGCTGACGGTCGGCGCCGGCCTTGCGACGATCCTCGCCTTTGCGCTGCTCGCCGCGTCGCCGGCGATGCTGACGCTGATCGGAGCGGTCAGCCTGTGCTCGATCGCGCAGATGCTGGTCGGACCGCTGGTGCCGACCGCCGTCAATGCGCTGGCGCCGCCCGCACGGCGCGGCTCCTACATGGCGGCTTCGTCGGTGGCGGTCGACCTCAAGGACTCGTT
This sequence comes from Mesorhizobium sp. WSM4310, assembly GCF_007003935.1. Lineage (NCBI taxonomy): Bacteria > Pseudomonadati > Pseudomonadota > Alphaproteobacteria > Hyphomicrobiales > Phyllobacteriaceae > Mesorhizobium > Mesorhizobium sp. WSM4310. The sequence goes on along the minus strand of NZ_VFTA01000044.1, from coordinate 38,677 downwards.
GGGGCCGTCGATCGGCACGGCGCTTTACGCGCTGGCACCGCGCCTACCCTGGATCGCCGGCATTCCGCTGGTGGCGATCGCATCGCTCGGCCTCGGCGCCGCCATCGGCCGGGCGCGCAATCCTTCGCGGCCGACCGAGGATGATGCCACGCCGCAACTGGGTTCAGCCGTCGAAAACTATCGCTGAGATTCGGCGCCATCGCACAGACGCGGGTCGATAGCCTCAGACGGGGCTGTCGACCATCTGCGAATTGCGGAACCGGGGCTTCGCGCCGCTGGCCGCCGGCGACGGACGGTGCTCGCGAAACGCCATGGCAAGGGTGCGCGATGCATCGCGCGATTGCGGGTCTGAGAGCGTGGACAACAGCACGATCTCCGACGCCGGCAGCGGTGGAAGGCCGAATTTGCGGCTGACCTCGATGGTGCCGGGCGGGGCGAGGCGGCAAGAGAACACCGATGCGGCGAGACCGGTCGATTCCGTTGTCCATAATGCACTGCGCAACGGCTTCGGCTGGGTGATGCTCTATGGCGGCATCGGCGTCTGGATCATGGCCGCCATCAGCTTCGTGAGTTTCAACGCCCGACCGGTGCGGACAGAGGTCCAGTGTCCCGATTGAACGGGCGACGCAGACGCTCAGCTGATGGTCTGCAAAGGGTCGGTGCCGATCTTGGACAGAAGGATCACCGCCTGGGTGCGGCTGTCCACGCCGAGCTTCTGCAGGATGGCCGAGACATGCGCCTTGATGGTCGCCTCGGAAACACCGAGCTCATAGGCGATCTGCTTGTTGAGCAAGCCTTCGGCCAGCATGCCGAGCACGCGCGTCTGTTGCGGCGTCAGCGCCTGCAGCCGCTTGATCAGGTCCGATATTTCGGGATCGCGCTCGACACCGAGATCGACGCCAACGGGCGCCGCGATGTCGCCAGCCAGCACCGATTGCACGGCGTTGCGGATTTCCTCCATGCTGGCCGATTTGGAGATGAAGCCGGATGCGCCGAGATCGAGCGCGCGCCTGATGGTCGCCGGATCGTCATGCGCCGAGACCACGATCAGTGGCACCGCAGGGTGAATGCCGCGCAGCGAGATCAGGCCGGAGAGACCGCTGGCGCCCGGCATCGACAAATCGAGCAGCACCAGATCGACATCCTCATTGGCCACGACCAATGCCTTGGCGCTTTCGAAATCGCCGGCCTCGTGAATGGCGGCGACATTGCCGATGCCGGCAAGCGCTTCGCGGAGCGCACCGCGAAACAGCGGGTGATCGTCGGCGATGACGAAAGAATAGCCTGACGGCAAATGTTCCTCCCCGAATCCCGTCGATGATTTTTAAGCTTTTTGGGACCAGTCGAACGATTATGAGGGGCAGCGCGCTGTTTTCAAGCGGCAAAACCAGCACGCCGCGTTTTCCCTGCTTCGCAAGATCAAAGTCCTAAGGCGTCCTTTGCGCGTCCAATAGGACCCGCGGCGCCACAGGAGCTCAGGTCTTCTGCGAGTTGAGCTGGGCGCCGCCGCCGTTGTCCTTGTCCATATCCTTGACGATGCCCATGAAGCCCCTGAGGAAGCGCTCCATGTAGCTCATCGTCTTGTTGAAATCCTCCTCGCTCGGCAGTTTCGATTCGAGGCGGGCGGAGAGCGAATTCTCCAACTTGGTGACGCGCTCGTCCATTGCCTTCATCGAGGTCTGCAGGCGGTCGATTTCGTCCTGGAACGCGGCGCGTTCGTCGGCCGCCACCTTGCAGACGAGCTGACCGGAGCGTTCCTCGCAGATCGACATCGCACCGGTCTGCGTATCCATGCGGACATAGCCGTTGGCGGATTTTTCCAGCCGGTAGCGATCGGTTTCTTCCGAATAAGCTGATACCGCGACCAGTGAAACCAGCGCGGCGGGGATCAAGATGTGTTGCAGACGCATGTTGTCCTCCATGGCCAAGGCCTGAAATATCGCATGTTTGCGCCGGAAATGGGGAAGACCCTTGGCGTGGCCTTCCCCGCACGACTGGTTCAGACTATAGCGCAACCATGTCTCAGTTTATCTACAAGATAACCCCGCAAGCGCTTTGGCGCGAGGCCGAAGCCAGTGGCCGCTTCACCGGCGCGCCGATCGACGTCGCCGACGGCTTCATCCATTTCTCCACGGCGGCGCAGGTCCGGGAAACCGCGGCAAAGCATTTTTCCGGCCAGACAGACCTTCTGCTGGTCGCCGTCGACGACGCCAGCCTGGGCGACGCGCTGAAATACGAGGTTTCGCGCGGCGGCGCGCTGTTTCCGCATCTTTACGGCGTGCTGGTGCTGGATACCGTCAAATGGGTGCGGCCGCTGCCGCTCGGTGCCGATGGCGCGCATCGGTTCCCGCCGCTGGAGGGGCAATGAGCGTGCTCGACCGACTGGGCCAGAAGCTGCTGTTCACCTTCGATCCGGAAACTGCGCATGGCCTGTCGATCGCGGCGCTGCGCTGCGGCCTGCCTGCCGGCGCGCGGACGGTGCGCGATATCAGGCTGAAGGCCAGCCTCTGCGGCCTCGATTTCCCCAACCCGCTCGGCATGGCGGCCGGCTACGACAAGAATGCCGAGGTGCCCGACGCGCTGCTTGGCCTTGGCTTCGGCTTTGCCGAGGTCGGCACGCTCACGCCGCTGCCGCAGGCCGGCAATCCGAAACCGCGCATCTTCAGGCTGACGGCGGATGAAGCGGTGATCAACCGGCTGGGCTTCAACAATGAAGGTCATGCCGCGGCCGAAAAACGCCTTGCCGCGCGCAAGGGACGTTCCGGCATTGTCGGCGTCAATATCGGTGCCAACAAGGACAGCGCCGATCGCATCGGCGACTATGAGCGCGGCGTCACCCGCTTTGCCCCCTATGCCAGCTACCTCACGGTCAACATCTCCTCGCCCAACACGCCCGGCCTGCGCAACATGCAGTCGCGCGAGCAACTCGGCGAACTTTTGTCGCGTGTCATGGCCGCGCGCGCGTCGGCGGCGGCCCAGCCGCCCATTTTCCTCAAGATCGCGCCGGATCTGGTCGAGGCCGAGTTGGAAGACATCGCCGCCGAGGTCGCGGAAAAACGGATCGACGGAATCATCGTCTCCAACACCACAATTTCGCGGCCGCCGCTGCGCAGCGGCGGCGTCGCAGGCGAGACCGGCGGGCTTTCGGGAAAACCGCTGTTCGAACGCTCGACTGTCGTGCTGGCGAAGATGCGCAAGCTGCTCGGGCCGGGCATCGCCATTGTCGGGGTCGGCGGCGTGGATTCCGCCGAGACCGCGCTGGAGAAGATCCGCGCCGGGGCCGACCTGGTGCAGCTCTACACCGGCATGATCTATGCCGGACCAGCGCTGCCGGGCCGTATCGTCGCCGGCATGGCACGCTTTTGCGAGACGGAGCGGCTGAAGTCCATTGGCGAATTGCGCGACAGCCACCTCGATCGATGGGCGTCCAAGCCGCTCAGCTGAACGCCGTCTGCACCCGCAACCGCAAAATGGTCAGCAGGCTGAAGCCGCGCGCCAGCAGGAAAACGTGCAGCGCCGCCCACAGGCCGTGATTGCCGAAGGCGGGCGCCAGCGTCAGCAGCGCGACGGCAAAGACCAGAAACGACAGCAACATCATGTTGCGCATGTCGCGCGACCAGGTCGCGCCGATGAAGACGCCATCCATCTGGAACGCCAGCACGCCGCTCAGCGCGGTGAATGCCGCCCAGGGCAAATAGATGTCGGCCACCGAACGGACCTCCTGCGATGTCGTGACGATGGCGACCAGGTTGGCGCCGGCCGACAGCAGCACCAGGGTCGCGGCACCGGCCAGCCCTAAACCCCAGAACAGGGTCAGCCGCACCGCCTGCCGGAATGGCTGCTCGGCGCGCGCGCCGACGGCACGGCCCGCGAGCTGCTCGGCGGCGGTGGCAAATCCGTCGAGGAAATAGCCGGCGACGAGGAAGAAGTTCATCAACACCGCATTGGCTGCCAGCGTCACCGTGCCGAACTGCGCGCCCTGGCGGGTGAACAGCGCGAAGGCGGCAAGCAGCGAGAACGAGCGGATCATGATATCGCGGTTGAGCGACAGCATGCGCAGGAAGGCGGCCATGTCGAGCAGCCGATGGCGCGGCAAGGGCGGGGTCGCGCGGAAGCGACGGACCACGATGGCGAGACCCAGCAGCATGGCCAGGAATTCGCCCGTGACCGTTGCCCAGGCAACGCCGGCAACGCCCCAGCCAAGCTTCAGGCCAAGCAGGAAGCAGAGCGCGATGTTGATGCCGTTGAGCACCAATTGCAGCACAAGGCCGAGCCCGCCCTCGCCACGCCCCAGCACATAGCCGAGAATAGCGTAGTTGATCAGCGAGAACGGTGCGGCAAGCAGCCTGATCCTGATGTAGACGCCCATCGCCTCGCTGACGCGCGGTTCGGCGCCCATGAACCACTGGCCGCCGATGGCGATCAACGGCGAAAGCGCCGCCAGCACGACACCGGCAACGACCGCGATCAGCACGGCGCGCCAGAACACCGCCTGTTCCTCGAGCGCGTCGCCACGCCCGAAAGCCTGGGCGACGAGGCCGGTGGTGCCCGAACGCAGAAAATTGAAGCTGGTGAAGACGACGTCGAAAACAAGTGCGCCCGCCGCAAGGCCGCCGAGCAAAGCAGCGTTACCGAACTGGCCGACAACAGCCGTGTCGACCAGGCCGAGCATCGGCGTGGTCAGATAGGCGAGCGTCATCGGCACCGCTATGGCGAGCACGGAACGGTTGGTAACGACAAAAGCTCTGGCGTCGACTGGAGTTGCGCCCTTGTCCAAGGGATTGCTGCCTTGCTGATTTGCGGCTTGATCGAAGAGCCGATGTGCCCCATTTTCCGGCCACCGCGCAATCATTCTTCCCGCGATGGCCAACCGAAATCCCGGTCTGGCGCGAAGCCGCCGGATTCCGTTCATGCCCCTGCAGATCGTCCACCACCCCGACTACGACGCCGGCTTTGCCACCAACCATCGCTTCCCGATGAGCAAGTATCCGCTGCTGATGGAGGCTTTGCGCGCACGCGGCCTGGCCAGGCGTGACGCGCTCAACGCCGCGGATCCCGCACCGGCATCATGGCTGAGGCTTGCCCATGCGGCCGACTATGTCGACCAGGTCATCAACTGTTCAGTGCCGGAAAAAATCGAACGCGAGATCGGCTTTCCGGTCGGCCCGCGCGTTTCGCGCCGCGCGCAGCTTGCGACCGGCGGCACGATACTGGCCGCGCGGCTCGCCTTGCGCCATGGCATCGCCTGCAACACCGCGGGCGGCAGCCATCATGCGCGGCGCGCGCAAGGCGCCGGCTTCTGCACCTTCAACGACGTTGCCGTCGCCTCGCTGGTGCTGCTCGACGAGGGTGCCGCACAAAACATCCTGGTCGTCGATCTCGATGTGCATCAGGGCGACGGTACGGCGGATATTCTGAGCGACGAGCCAGGTGTATTCACCTTCTCCATGCATAGCGAGCGCAACTATCCCGCGCGCAAGATCGCCTCCGATCTCGACATCGCGCTTCCCGACGGCACGGGCGATGCCGCCTATCTCCGGAGGCTGGCCACGATCCTGCCGGAGCTGTCGGCCCGGGCGCCCTGGGACATCGTTTTCTACAATGCAGGCGTCGACGTCCATGCCGAGGACCGGCTTGGCAGGCTGGCGCTTTCCAATGACGGCCTGCACGCCCGCGACGAGATGGTCATCGGCCATTTTCGTGCGCTCGGCATTCCGATCTGCGGCGTCATCGGTGGCGGCTATTCCACTGATGTTCCGGCCCTTGCCGCACGGCACGCCATCCTGTTCGAGGTCGCTTCGGCCTACAGCTGAAAGTCACTTCCGATAGTTGGCGATCCTGAGCAGGATGAAGGCCGGCACGACGATCGCGGCCCCAAGCAGGATGTAGCCGAGGAAGCGGTCAATGGCGTGGAAGCCCAGGTTCCAGAGATCGATGAAGAACTTCTGGATGCCGTAGAAGACATCCATCGGCGACCAGCCGAAGGCATTCATGACAAGGCCGACGAGGAACGACACCACCAGCAGCTTCAGGATCACCCTGAGCGGCGAGTCGCCGAGAAAGCGCGTCAGTGCGGACAAGGTCGTCTCCCGATTGAGATGCCCAGGCTCACGGGCACGGCCCAGAGATACGTGCTTGGCGGCTATCCATCAAGCCAGCGCGGTTGGTGCCCGGCTGGAACAGGGGATCGGGACTCCGAGCTTCGGCCGGCCCGCAATTTTTAAATATAGGTAAACAAGATCATTTTAATTTGTTGAAAATAAAGCACAAAATCGTCATTTTCGAATTTTGCGCAATGTGCGTGCAATTTTCACCTGCGAGACAGTCGGCGTCTTTCAGGTGACTGGTTGCGCGGCGCTCCGACCCCTGCCACAGCTGGCGAACGCCAGTCTCAGGACCGTGCAGCCATCCCTGAAAGACACCAAACCGGAGCCCTGACCGCCCCAGCGGCCAAGCTCCCCGGGAGTTAACCTGCGTGTCGATTGCTGGATGCGCGTTTGTGTTGGAGTAATGCTGTGTCTTCTCGAGTAAAGATCGTCCTGACGGCGGCTAGCCTCGCCTTTTGCCTTCTCGGGCCGGCGATGGCCGCCGACCTTTCACCCACCTACAACGACCCGCCAGCCTTCCAGTGAAGCGGCGCCTATGTCGGCGTGCATGGCGGCACGGCGTTCACCGGGATGCCAAACCCGTTTGCAGGCCGCAATGGCTTCAGCGGCGGCGTCCAGGCCGGCTACAACCAGCAGATGGGTCCCACCGTTCTCGGCGCCGAGATCGAAGGCTCCTATCTGGGCGGCGCCGAACACGACGTCCAGGGCGGCAAGATCAAGGAGAAATGGCGCGGCGCCGCCAAGGCCAAGGCAGGATTGAGCTTCGACCAGACGCTGCTGTTTGGCACCGGCGGCGTTGCCCTGACCAAATTCGACAAGGGCGACAACGTCAGCAGCGCCGATGGATGGAAGGTCGGCTACCTCCTGGGCGCCGGCATCGAGCAGGGCTTCGCCGGCGGGCTGTCCGCCAAGGTCGAGTACGACTATGTCCGCACCCGCGGCGTCGAGACGACATCGGCTCTTGGCACGTCGAAGACGACGATCGGCAGCCATGAACTGAAGGCCGGCATCAATTACCGGTTCTAGAACCGAGCGAACCGGATTGCACGATGCCGCTGGGCGTCGCGCAATCCGGTGTCTCGATATCCACCGCACAGCGGCTTTTTCCGCAATGGCGCCCTTCCCACGCGTCGCTGCAATGTCGATGCAATCTTCGCGATCTAGGTCCGCGCGTGAATTTTCACCATGGGAATCTGTTCCGATATGTCCACGCATGGCGCCAGCCTCCTGACCCAGGCCCCGAAGATCGTCTTCATCGCAATCGCGCTCGCAGGCTGTGCCTCCGACATCATGAAAAATTATGTCGGGCAGCCGGTCGAATCGGTCGTCCTCGATTATGGTCCGCCCACGGCGATCGTCGATCTTGGCCAGGGCGAGCGCGCCTATCAGTGGCGCAAGGTGTCGACGTCAGCGGTTTCCGGGACATCGAGCGGCGAGGTTCGCGAGACAAAACACGGAACCGTCTATGAAGAGACCGAGACGCCCGGCTATATCGAGCGTCAGGAATGCTTCTACACATTCTATGCCCGCGCTTCCGGCGGCCGCTGGTTCATCACCAATTTCCGCCAGCCAAAGCTGGAATGCGAATGAACTGCCGCGGCCGCAGACCCCGACCGGCCGCGGATAAAGGAGAATATTCATGCGCGTCCTGTTGATCGAGGACGAACCGGAAATGGCCTCCGTGCTCAAGGCCGCTCTCGAGCGTGTGGACATCATCGTCGACCATGCCGCGACATTGGCCGATGCCGAGGCGATGGCCCGCCTGGGCTATCACGACGCGGTGGTGCTGGACCGCCGGCTGCCGGATGGCGACGGTCTCAGCCTCATACCGCGCTTGCGTGCCTTGCATCTGGATGTGCCTGTCATCGCATTGACGGCGATGAGCGGGCTGGACGACCGGGTCACCGGGCTCGATGCTGGCGCCGACGATTACATGGTCAAGCCCTTCGCCACGGTGGAACTCGTCGCGCGGCTTCATGCCTTGCACCGGCGCTCGTTCACATCGCGCGCCAACCAGACAATGGTCGGCCGCCTCACCTATGATTTCCGCCATCGCGAGGCGCTGATCGAGGACCAGGCGCTCGATCTGCCGCGGCGCGAGAGGCTGGTGCTGGAAACGCTGATCCGCCGGCCGGGCCGGACCATCATGCGCAGCGCGCTGGAAGAGGCTGTCTATGCCCTCGACGACGAGATCGGCTCCAATGCGCTCGATGCGCATATTTCGCGGCTGCGCCGCAAGCTCGACGATGTCGCCGCCGGCATCGAGATCCGGGCGATCCGCAATCTCGGCTATCTCCTGCGGGCGGTCTCGTGAAAAAGGTCCGCACCGGCTCGCTGCAATGGATCCTGGTCCGGCGGCTGATCCTGCTGCAAGCGGCGACGCTGCTCATCTTCATCGTGCTTTGCGCGGCAGCCCTTTGGATCGCCAATCCGCGCCTTTTGATCGACAACGAGGCCGCCGTCGCGGCCGTCAAGGATGCCGTCGACCGGGACAAGGACGGCAGGCTGATCGTGCGTGAAACGGAGGAACTCACCGCGTTTCGCGAGAGCTTCCCCAATGTCTGGTACCTCGTTCGCGATGGCAGCGGCGAGAGCGTCCGTGCCGGCAACATACCCGACATCTACACCAAAGGCTTCGACGAGTTGCTTGGTGCGGCCGATCACGCCACGATCGGGTTCTCCGACAAGGACATGCGGCCGGAAGCCTATATCGAAAACGCTTCGACCAAGGCCGGCATGGTGCAGATCATCGCCGCGACGCAGTCGTCGCGCCAGCAAACCGACGGCCTCGAAATCAACATTTCGGCCACCGTCGAAGTCGCCCGCAATCCGGACGGCAGCAGGAACTGGGAGCGCGCCCTGCCGGCGCTCGCGCTCGTCATCGCGATCCTGCTTTTGCCCATCATTCTCGTCATGGGCACGACGACGCTGGTGACGACGCCAGCCGTGGTGCGCCGTTCCTTCGCCGGCCTTGTCGAAACGGTCCGCCAGGCGGCGCGCATCGACATCGGCACCCGCGCCATGCAACTGCCGGTCAAGCAGGTGCCGCAGGAAATCGCGCCGCTCGTGCATGCCTTCAACGAGGCGCTTGCCCGCCTCGCCCATGGTTACGACCGCCACAACCGTTTCCTCACCGACGCGGCGCATGAACTGCGCACGCCGATCGCCATCCTGCGCACACGCGCCGAACTTTTGAAGCAGGAACCGCAGAGCGCGCGACTGCTGCGTGACATCGAACGCCTGTCGCATCTTGCCCAGCAACTGCTCGACCATCAGTTGCTCGACCGCCCGTCGGACCAGCGCCAGATCGTCGATCTCGACGATCTCGTCAGCCGGGTGGCGGCCGACTTCGCACCGCTCGCCATCGAGGCCGGCTATGACCTTGCCTTCGAACCGTCGCCAAACAAGGCCCGAGCAGAGATCAATGTCCTGCAGATCGAGCGGGCGCTCGCCAACCTGGTGCGCAACGCAATCGAGCATGGCGGCGGCGGCGGCACGATCACGATCGCCATCGACGCGGCCGGTGGCATCGAGGTGCGCGACGAGGGGCCGGGCATTCCCGCGGAAGAGCACGAGAACGTCTTCGAGCCCTTCTACCGCTTGCAGCCGCAGTCGCGCGGCGCGGGGCTGGGACTGAACCTCGCCCGGCAGATCGCGCTGCTGCATGACGGGACGATCCGCATCCTGACGGCTCCTGGCGCGGCGCCCGCATCCGCATGGAGTTGCCGGTGCGTTCGTGACGTGCCGAGCCCATCGCGTCGGCCGGCCGATGATCCGATGTCGATCCCTGGCTTATCTGTTTTCTAACCAATTGCCGCTATTGCCATGGCAAGAGCGGGAGCCAGGCTTTGGTGGGAACGGGAAAAATCGGCGCGCACCGCGCGGTCACGCTGTCGGTCGTCGTGCCATGCTACAACGAGCGCGACGGCGTGGCCGAGCTTCACCGACGCGTCAGCGCCGTATGCCTCGAGCAAGGCCGTTCCTACGAGATCGTGCTTGTCATCGATGGGGCGACCGACGGCACCCGCGAGGCCATTTTCGAACTGGCCGAAAAGGACGACCATGTGGTCGCCATCGACCTTGCCCGCAATTACGGCCACCAGATCGCCTTGAGCGCGGGGCTGGAATTCTGCCGCGGCGAGCGCATCCTCATTCTCGACGCCGATCTCCAGGATCCGCCAGAACTGCTCGGCGCGATGATGGCGAAGATGGATGAAGGCTTCGACGTCGTCTACGGCCAGAGGGTCAAGCGCGACGGCGAAGGCTGGTTCAAGCTGACCTCCGCCTCGATGTTCTACCGCCTGCTCGGCCGGATGGTCGATGTCGAGATCGCACCGGACTCCGGAGACTTCCGGCTGATGAGCCGCCGGGCGCTCGACCATCTGAATGCGATGCCCGAACGCTACAGGTTCATTCGCGGCATGGTGAGTTGGATCGGGCTCAGGCAGGTCGCCTTCCCTTACGAGCGGCACCGGCGCTTCGCCGGCACCACCCACTATCCGCTGAAGAAGATGATCCTGCTGGCGGTCGACGCGATGACCAGCTTTTCGATCGTGCCTTTGCGGTTTGCCTCGATGCTGGGGATAATGTTCGGCCTGCTCGGCCTGGTCGTGCTCGGCTACACGCTGATCGAATGGTCCAGGGGCAACGTGGTGCCCGGCTGGACGAGCCTTGCCGCGATCATGCTGATCCTGGGCAGCGTCCAGCTTCTAGTGCTCGGCATTTTCGGCGAGTATCTCGGCCGCATGTACATGGAGACGAAGCGGCGGCCGCTGTATTTCGTCAATGAAATCGTTTCGCGCGACCAGCCGGCCAAGGACAGCGACCTGCCCGTCCATCGCCTGCAGGAGATGGCGAAAAGAGCCGCGCGTGGCTGAGGCGAAGGGCGAGCGGATGCAACGGGAACGGCATGGGCAGGATGCGGTCGGCTCTTCCGTTTGATGTCTCGCGGATGCTGCGCTTTGGCGCCGTCGGGCTTCTCTACACGACGCTCGGCTATACACCGGTCGTGGCGGCGACGCCGCCACCTGGAGCCGCGACATGAACCAGTCCACAGCAATCGCGGCGGCGAGGCCGTCGCTCGGGGACGCGCAACGCATCAGGCTGATACTCTGCCTTCTCTGCGCCTGCCTGGTGGCCTATCTGCTTGCCACCTTGGCCAGCGCGATGCTTCAGGATCCCGACAGTTGGTGGCAGGTGAAGGTCGGATTGGACTTTCTGGAAAACCGGACGTTTCCCGTCGTCGACCCCTATTCCTATACGTTCGCCGGTCAGCCCTGGATCGCCAAGGAATGGCTGGGGCAGGTCTTTCTGGCCCTCGCCTACCGTGCCGGCGGCTGGAATGGCGTCGTCACACTGATCATCGCCACGATCAGCCTGACGGTCTTCCTGATGGGATGGTTCCTCAGCGCATGGCTGAAGCCGACACTGGCGATAGCGCTGGCCTTCGCCGCGGCTTTGCTGATCGCCCCGATCTATACGGCCCGTCCACACGTCTTCACCTTGCCGATCATCGTCGTCTGGACGGCAATGCTGTTTGGCGCCGCGCAGGAAGAGAGAGCCCCGCCCCCGTGGCTGCTGGTGCTTGTGGTCTTGTGGGCCAACCTTCATGCCACGTTCACCCTGAGCTTCGTCATCGCTGCCTTTGCCGGGCTCGATCTCCTGGCGCGCTCGGGCCTGTCGAAACCCGCCCTCCTGGCAAAATGGGTTGCTTTCGGCCTGCTCTGCCCGCTGGTCAGCCTGATGCATCCCTATGGGATGAAAGCCATCCTGGCGACGTTCACGGTGGCCTATGGCAACGAGGCGGTGCCACTCATCCTGGAGTGGCGGGCGTTCAACGCGCAGGAGCAGATCCTCCAGGAAGCGGTGATGCTGTTGGCGCTTTTTGGACTTTTGGTATCGAGGCTGCGGATCGGTTGGGCCAAGGCGGCGTTCATCGTCTTCGCCTTGCATGTCTATCTCGCCCATCTGCGGTTCGTATATCTGCCCTTCCTGCTGATCCCCTTGGTGATCGCGGTCGAAGTCGCCCGGCAATACCCCTCGGTCTCGACCCCGACCTGGCTGGCGGAAAAGCGTGACGGACTGGAAAGACTCTTCGCCAGCCAGTTTTACGCGATCTGCGGCGCAATCGCTGTCCTGCTGATCGGTGCGGTCGTCATCCTCGGCAGTGCCTACCAGGTGGCGCCGAGCCCGAAGACAGCGGCCAACGGCGCCCTCGCATACGCACGCGATCACCAGCTTTCCGGCAATGTGCTGAATTCCTATAATTTCGGCGGCACGCTGATCTTTCACGGCATCAAGACCTACGTCGACGGCAGGACGGACCAGCTGTTCCTCGGCGGCTTCACGAAAGCCGAGGACGCGACGGGACACAGCGACGGAAAACCGCTGCTCGAGGCCCAGTTGAAGAAATACGCCATCGGCTGGGCACTCCTTACGGCCGACGATACCCGCATCCCATTCTTCGCGGAGTTGGGCTGGAAGCGAGCCTATGCGGACGACGACGCCGTGATCTACCTGCCTCCCGCCTGATCTACAGCCTCCGTTCGAAACCGGTTTCGTCAGCGTTCGAAGATCTGGCATCTGCCTTGACATGGATGTTGCAGTGCAGCAAACTTGTGTTGCAGAGCACAGTCCGTGAAACCCACGAGCCACGATTTTTCGAACGACGGGGACATCGCCGCATGAGGAGCATGTCAGGTTCCGCCGCACGGCTGCCAAGGGCCACGGCGTACGGACCCGCCGAATGAACTACAGGCGTGATATTGATGGCCTGCGGGCCGTTGCGGTGCTGCCCGTCGTGCTCTTCCATTTCGGCGTATCGGCCATTCCCGGCGGCTTCACCGGTGTCGATATCTTCTTCGTCATATCGGGCTATCTGATCAGCGGCAGCCTGCTCGACGACCTCGAGCGCGGCCAGTTCTCGATCGGCCGCTTTTACTGGCGCCGCGCGCGGCGCATCCTGCCGGCGCTGACCTTCGTCATCCTGCTCGCCAGTGTCGCCGCCTGGTTCATCCTCCTGCCGTCGGATCTCCACGAGTACAGCCTCAGCGTGATCGCGGCCTCGACCTTCTGGTCGAACATCTATTTCTGGAAAACGACCAACTATTTCTCCATCGACGCGGAACTACGGCCGCTGCTGCACACATGGTCGCTTTCGGTCGAGGAGCAGTATTACATCTTCGCACCGGTCCTGGTGTATCTGATCTACCGATACGCCTCGAAGCGCTGGCTGACGATATTGCTGCCGATTGCCGCAGGCAGTTTTGCCCTGGCGGTCATGGCAACCACGCTGGCGCCGACCGCCGGCTTCTACCTCTTGCCGACGCGCATCTGGGAGCTGGCGCTGGGCGCCATGCTGATGCTGAGAAAGCCGCCGGCGCTTGCCAGCCGTCCGCTGACTGAACTGATCGGGCTGGCCGGTTTTGGCCTGATCGCCTTCGGCTTTCTGACGATTTCGGAAAGCGATCCGTTTCCGGGCTACAATGCCCTGTTTCCCTGCATGGGAACGGCGCTGCTCATCTATGCTGGCCAGCCCCATGCGGACAGGCCGGTCCCCGTCGCCACGCAGGTGCTGCGGCTCGCACCGCTGGTGTGGATCGGCCTTATCTCCTATTCGCTCTACCTCGTCCACTGGCCGATCAATTCGTTCGTCCACTATCTCTCGCTCAAGGCCATCGGCGTGCCGACGATCATGGCGATGATCGTGGCGAGCGTCGCGCTTGCGACGTTCTCGTGGAAATATGTCGAGCAGCCCTTCCGCCAGAAGCGAGCCTTCACCGCCCCCCTGCCCATCTTCGCCTTCTCGGCCGCGGCGATCGCCCTGCTGTGCGTCGGCGGCCTGGCCGGTGCGCTGGGCAAGGGTTTTCCGCAACGGTTCCCGGATTTCTCGACGGAACGGGTCCTGGTGGGTGACTGGCGCAATGGCGTCTGTTTCAACGAGGGCGCGAGCCGGATCGAGAACTGGAACCTCGCCGACTGCACCCGAACGCACGGCTTTCCCACCAATGTGCTGCTGTGGGGCGATTCCTTCGCCGCGCACTACGTGTCGGGGCTGGAAGCCAATGCGCAGAAAATCCAGGCCAATATCATCCAGTATACCTATGCCGGCTGCCCGCCCAATCTGAGCTACTTTTCCTATGCCCGGCCGGCCTGCACGCGTTTCAACGAACGGGCGTTGTCGATCATCCACGATGCCAACATCCAGGCGGTGATCCTGAGCGGCCGGTGGACCGACTATCAGGCACGGGGCTTCGACGGCCTGCAGAAGACAGTCGACCGGCTGCGCGACATGGGCGTCAAGGTCTATGTCATCGGCCAGTCTCCGGAGTTCATCGCCGACGTCCAGAAAATCGCCTTCTTCGCAAGAAGGGAGCACGTCGCGAACACATCCTGGCCGATGGCCATGGATCCGGACATCAACAAGCAGGTGCTGCCATTCGTCAAAGGGGCGACTTTCATCGACCCGCTGGCCTATCTGTGCGACGCGGCCGGCTGCTCCTATGCCGACGCCGGCACCAGGCAGTTTCTCTACTTCGACTACGGTCATTTCTCGTCCGCCGGCGCGACGCTCGCCATCTCGAAATACTGGCCAAGCTTTGCCGCCAGCAACAAAGTCGCCAAGGCAAAATAGGAATCACGGCCAGCGCCGAGGACCAGCGAAAGCGTTTGTTCGAGGGAACCGCTTTGCGATTGCCCGAAGGCCGAACCTCATGGTAACGAGGGCACGCGCGGGTATGATGTAATGGTAGCCTGTCAGCTTCCCAAGCTGAACGCGCGGGTTCGATTCCCGCTACCCGCTCCAGCTTGCGGACAGGGACCGCAACTCCTGAGCCTGTCTGATTGAAATTGGGATTGGTTTCCGCCACGTCGCGTCTCCCTTGTGGGGCGGGAGCGCAATGCGGTCTCTTAACCGGGCGCGCCTTTTGCTGGTTGCACCCGATATCATTCAAACTGGCGTAAAGATTCGATCAGGCAACTCTATTCTTGTAAGGACGCGCTTGCCCGCATTCCTGATCGCCTGTTCGAATGATGCCAGCCTCTTGGGTTCGGCGCATTTTTGCCCCAGCCGGCGGCGACCCACATACCCCAACAAACCGCCGGTTAGGCCCGGCTGCTGACCAGTGCCCCAATCGTCAACCGCCGGGCCGCCAGGTTTTATGCTCCATGCAGAGGTAAGCGCGGAATTGGCCGATCCGCCTGGCGTGATGGCGCGACGCCGGTGCCATGCTGGTGCCGGTTTTTCAGGTAGCCCGCAAAGATCGACAGCTTCTTTTCATAACCTATGCGCACCATAGCTTTGCAGCTGTCGCATCTGAAGCTTCCGATTGTGCGGAGCCAGGAACCAGGCCTTGCCATAGGGTGTGAGCAGGCCGGACAGTGGAACTCCATCGTCACGTCGCTCAGTTCATCGCACAAAGCCATTTCCGTATTTCTCCCAACCGGTGTCCCATTGAGAACAAACAGAGTGGCGGAAAATGTTCCAGGCTGGGCCTTCTGGCGGATCGGGAAGGGACTTCAGTCCCTTGATGGAGGCCGGACTTGACGCCCCAGCGGTCGATCGCGGTCCAAATGAGCCCCGGGAACAGGCCGCTTCAACCGACATGCGGGTCGACAAGGAACGACGCGGCAATCAGGTCGTCGCCCTCGATACGCCCATGGACATCCTCCAGAAGGGCAGCCACCTTCTGGAATGTCTCGATCTCGCCGTCTGTAATGTTCGCTTCGAGCATTCGGGTCTTGAGATCGACGACGCGCGACGCCAAAGCCTCGGAATTCCCAACCTCACGATGTGACATGGTGATACCTATCGCAATTCCTCGTAAAGCCCGCCGCCAATGAAGGCGACGAGCTGTTACATCAGATCAGTTGTAGACCTTGATGATCTTACGCGTGCTCGGTTCCACAAGAACCGTCCGGTTGTCGATCACAACGTAGCGGTATTTGACGTTCGGAACCTCGTGCAACTCGACCGTATCCGGCAGAGCCGTGCCGACGTTGAGTTCAACGCCCGGAAGCTTGACGGAAGCCAGCGGCTGCTTCTTCACGTATTCGCGTACTACGGTATCCTGCTCAGGTGTGATGACAACATCCTCCGCGGCCACTGCGCCAACGCCGGCAAGCAGGACGAGCGCCGCCGCGGCGCTGGTTAGATGCATTCTCATAATTTTCTCCTCTTGTAATCTGACGACAGCGGGACCTTCCGCCCGCCGCTGTTCCGAACTTACCGCCAGCGGCATGGTTCCCTGACGGCGGACTTCAGTCGGATACTGGTCGGACCAAAGGCCCATCTTGCTCTCGCGCGGCCCTTTGGAGGGAACTTAAGTCAGGAAAGACGCTTACTGGCCCATGGGCACACATGGCGTTGAAATCTTCGCCAAACCGGTTTCACCGGACCATCTATCCGATGATCCGTTGGTGGCGACCCATATATCAAACAGGATTTTAGAGGCGGCTGAGAATTCCGAGACAGCGGCGAAGTCAGAGCGGGCAGGGGCGACTGAGGCGACTGAGGCGAACAAAACTCCACGTATCGGAGCGGTAGGAAACAAAGACGAGGTATTGCACAATGAAATTTCGAACCCTCTAGTTCGGATGATCCTGACAGCCTACCGCAGTGACTTTTTCCCCATCCTTTTACTCCTTGCGGGCTATACGCTGTTTGCGTTGGGTGCGGCTCTGTTCGTTCTTCTAGTGTGGATCGTGTATGCTGCCTAGAAAGGCGCAAAATAGGGTGCCGTCAATCGGAGCTTCCTAGTAGGACTTTCCAGCCCGCATCTGGCCCGAGCAATGGCAAGCCGTGTTTCCGTCCTCGCGTCCTTTGTCTGGGCCATGTTGTCCGCCGCGATAGTAGCCCCAAAAGTAATGTTATCACTGACTTATATCACGATTGGATAAAAGCTCGACAAGGCTGGCCTTGAAGGAATGGTATCGAAGCGCCGCGACAGCAAGTCCGCGGCGGCCCGTCGACGACTGGCTGAAGGCGAAATGCTACCCGGTCGATGAATACGAGTTGCTCGGCGTCGAGCGCAAGGCTCGAAAGCCGGCCTTTGCCCTGATGGCGGATCGGGCGACCGGCCGCTATGTCGGGTCGGCCTTCATCAATTCCAGCCGGGCCATGCGAAACGGGCGGCTGAGGCCAGGCATTCCGGGCGAAGAGATCGATGAAGAAATTGGCACGATCTACATATTCATGATGCAGGGATGCGCTAGTGGAGCGCTGGGAACCGAGTTCGGTAATCCACGTTTTTTCCCAAGGTCATGCTGAATGACCCAACGACGGAGGAAACAATGAATATCAAGATGCTCACAATGGGCGCGATGGCGCTTGCGATGATGACCGGTTCGGCTCTTGCCGCCGGCAACACATCTGCACTCGACGATCCGGCAAAGATGTCGCCGTTCTTCACCGATGCCGGCATGAAAACTTTGAAGACGGAAAAGGATTTCAAGGCCGCATGGACGGCTATGAAACCCGATGAACAGAAAGCGGTGTTGAAAGATTGCGGCGATACCACGCTCAACAAGTCGCACGCAGATTTCTGCGCCATGGCAAAGAAGATGGGCGGCTGAATCTAGGACTCGAAGGCGGGCCAGGTCCGCCTTCGAGTAACTGCGGCTCGGCGTCGAGCGCAAGGCTGGAAAGCCGGCCTTTGACCTGATGGCGGATCGGGCGACAGGCCGTTATGTCGGGGCGATCCCAGAGCGGTTGTGGGAGCGCATCCGGGAGCACGCCGGGCCGGCGCCGAAGGGCATGAAGCATCCGGCGACGCAATGGGTGAAGCCCGCAATCATCGGCCGGATAAAGCACTTGCGCGGCGAAGAAGACTTACGGCATGGTTCCCTTCAGGATTTGCGGGAGGAAGATCATGCCAATTCGGCGAAAGGCGACTGAAGCCGGCATTTTCGACGCAACCGAATTGGCGCTCTTCGGCAGGGTTTTCGACAAGCTGAAACTTGAGCATCCGCCACCGGACACCCTCGACATGATCGCATCGCGGGTTATCGCAAACTATATGGCCGGCATCAAAGACGAGGCTGAACTCGTCTCGCTTTCGCGATGGCCGCTCGGTCGCTAGGGATCGTCGAGGCGGCCCGGCCAGCCTTCAGGTTGACACAGGATGACTAGCCGGGCCGCGCCGGCCGTTTGAGGAAGCCGGGCGAAGAGCCAAAATCCTACTCTCCTGTCGTCTCATTTCAATTGAAAATGAATGTACGATTTTTACGGTGTTGTGATTACCTAAAGCAACTTGCCCGCGCGCATCATGGCCCGGGCAATGGCAAGCTGTGTCTCCGTCCTGGCACGCAGCGGTGGCCGGCCTTTCGTCAACGGGTCGTCACAGCCAGACGCGGAGCCACACCCGCTCGCGCCAGCAACGCACATGACGGCGTCCATGGCGCCAATACCGACGGCAAACCCTTCTCCAGCCGCGGCGCCGCCGCCGCCTCTCTCCGTAATAGCGATCTCCGTAGTAGCGATGATGCCAACGACGGTGAGAGACCTTTTCCACTTCGAGGTCGTCATCGCCTTCGAAGACAGCCGGATCCGGCTTGTCTAGTTCATCGAGAATTCCGTCGCCCTGAGGAATGCCGGCAACCGCGCTGCCAGGTCCGGCTATGCCCGCAAACGCCACGGCCCCCGCAACGCCCAGCATTCCTGTGAGAAACAACCGACGTTTCATCAAAACCTCCCGAGTTGTTGACATCGGCATCTCGTTCCCTCGCCCTAAACGAGCTCCAGCGAGCATGCCGTTTGGCCTGAACGTGTGACTGCACTTCTTGTTCCATCACCCCACTTCGCGCAGGATGAAATCGTGCAGCATCTTGGCGGCTGGCGACAGCGCGCGATTCCTGACCGTGATCAGGCTGTAGGGCCTGACCTCGATGTCGAACTCGGTCTGGACGACATCGATGGCGCCGGCGAGTCCGTCGGGATTCTGGATGAATTTCGCCACCTGCACCGAGACCGGCGCGATGGCGTCGGACTGCGCTACCATGACCAGCGTCAGGAGCAGCGAACTGGTGTTGAGGATCCGGTCCGGCAGCGCGATGTTGCGGTTGAGGAAATTGCTCTCCATCGCCTGACGCAAGGGCGAGCCGCCCGACTGGAAAACCCAGTCATAGGCGGCAGTGTCTTCCAGCCGCACCACACTGCCCCTGGTCAGCGGGTGGCCACGACGCACGATCAGGCAGGCTTTCTCGACGCCGATGACACGCGATTCGAACAGCCGCGGATTGAGATCGTCGGGGATGCGCGCAATGATGAAATCATGGCGCGAGGCGATCAGTTCGCGCGCCAGCACATTCGAGGTCTCGACCTGCATGGTGATCTCGATGCGTGGATAGATGCGGCGGATTTCGCGGATCGCCGGCACCGCCAGTTCGATCGCCGGCGCCGTCACCGCACCGAGAAACACGGAACCGCCCTTGCCCGCCTTGAGCTCGGAAATCTCGCGATCGACCTCGCGCATCTCCAGCAGGATCGAACGCGCACGCCTGGCCAAGGCCTTGCCGTAGGGCGTGAGCGTGATGCCGCGCGGCAGCCTCTCGCACAGCTTGACCGCGAGCACCGCCTCCATCTCGGCAATCATGCGCGATGCCGCCGGCTGCGAAATGTTCATGACCTGCGCCGCCGCGCTCACCCGACCGTGATCGTCGAGCGCGACGATCATGCGCATATGACGCAGGCTGAGGCCGCTGCGCAGCAGGGTTTCCCCATCGCCTGGGGTCTCGTTGTAATCATTTGAACCCGCAGCCGGATTCCGTAACGCCGCCATGGTTTTTCCTGCCTCCGCCCGCGGCCCGCCGGCATTTGCCAGCAACCCGTCAAGCGTCATAACATATACCACTTGCGGTATAGCAACCATCAAAGATCGCATTTGACAGTTATGGCAAAAGGACGGCAACGTCAGCCCGTTCCGAGACGCAACGGTCGCCGACGATAAAATCGTATCGATTGAAATCAGCGGCTCGGGGCCATGGGAGGATACCGGAGATCGATATGACGGCAGCAGTGCGTCGGCACTTCTGCACGATTGCGCGGCCCGCGACCCCCGGGGTGCTGCGTCCATCAACCAGGGAGAGTTACGTGAAAATCATCAAGACACTGGCCGCAGTCGCGGCGCTTGGCATCGCTGCCATGACCTATTCGTCGGCGCACGCGGCCGACAAGGGTC
The DNA here is from genome assembly GCF_007003935.1 of Mesorhizobium sp. WSM4310. Classification (NCBI taxonomy): domain Bacteria; kingdom Pseudomonadati; phylum Pseudomonadota; class Alphaproteobacteria; order Hyphomicrobiales; family Phyllobacteriaceae; genus Mesorhizobium; species Mesorhizobium sp. WSM4310. The sequence goes on along the minus strand of NZ_VFTA01000044.1, from coordinate 18,396 downwards.
TCGTCGGCGTGCTGATGCCGACCAAGACTTCGCAGCGCTGGATCAATGACGGCGACGCCGTCAAGTCCCAGCTCGAGGCTCTCGGCTACACCGTCGACCTGCAATATGCGCAGGACGACATCCCCAACCAGCTCAGCCAGCTGGAGAACGAAATCACCAAGGGCCCGAAGGCGCTGATCATCGCCTCGATCGACGGCACCACCCTGTCGGATGCGCTGCAGAAGGCAGCTGACGCGGGCGTCGTCGTCGTCGCTTATGACCGCCTGATCAAGAAGACCGCCAATGTCGACTATTACACCACCTTCGACAATTTCGGCGTCGGCGTGATCCAGGCGAATTCGCTGGTCAAGGGCCTCAAGGAGCGCTTCCCGAACACCAAGCCGTGGAACGTCGAACTGTTCGGCGGCTCGCCCGACGACAACAACGCCTTCTTCTTCTACAACGGTGCGATTTCCGTCCTGCAGCCGCTGATCGACGACGGCTCGATCAAGATCAAGTCCGGCCAGACCGGCATGGACAAGGTCGGCACGCTGCGCTGGCTGGCGGCAACCGCCCAGGCGCGTATGGACAACCTGCTGTCGGCCAACTACTCGGACGGCAGCCGCGTCGATGGCGTTCTGTCGCCCTATGATGGCCTGTCGCGCGGCATCACCGCCTCGCTGCGCGCCGTGGGCTACGGCACGGCCGCTCAGCCCTGGCCGATCGTGACCGGTCAGGACGCCGAGACCGCCTCGGTCAAGCTGATCATCTCGGGCGAGCAGTATTCGACCGTGTTCAAGGACACCCGCGAACTGGCCAAGTCGACCGTCGAACTGGTCGACAAGGTGCTCTCGGGCGGCAAGCCTGACGGCCTCGACACCAAGACCTACAACAACGACGTCAAGGTCGTTCCCTCGATCCTGCTGACGCCGCATGATGTCGACAAGTCGAACTACCAGAAGCTGGTCGTCGACTCCGGCTACATCAAGGCCGAAGACCTGAAGTAATCTCTGTTACGAAATCTGGGGTCCTGCGCGACGCAGGGCCCCTTTTCGTTCACAAGCGACCCCGGTATTGTTACTGCCGGCCTAGAGCAATTCCAGGAAACGCGCGTAACGCTTTCCCCTGGGAATTGCGTAAAAACAAGAATGTCTAGGAGCTTGCCCTGATGACCTCGACGATTTTGGAGATGCGCGACATCACCAAGACGTTTCCCGGCGTGAAGGCGCTGTCGAATGTCAACCTCTCCGTCGAGGAAGGCGAAATCCACGCCGTGGTCGGCGAGAACGGCGCCGGCAAGTCGACGCTGATGAAAGTGCTGTCGGGCGTCTATCCCGCGGGCACATATGAAGGCCAGATCATCTTTCAAGGCCAGGAATGCCAGTTCAAAGGCATCCATGACAGCGAACACAAGGGCATCGTCATCATCCACCAGGAGCTTGCGCTGGTGCCGATGCTGTCGATCGCCGAAAACATTTTCCTCGGCAACGAACACGCCAAATACGGCATGATCGACTGGGACGCCAACGAGGCGCGCACCAGCGCGCTGTTGAAGAAGGTGGGCCTCAAGGAGGACCCCAAGACGCTGATCACCAATATCGGCGTCGGCAAGCAGCAGCTGGTCGAGATCGCCAAGGCGTTGAGCAAGGAAGTCAAACTGCTGATCCTCGACGAGCCGACCGCATCGCTCAGCGAGAAGGACAGCCAGGCGCTGCTCGACCTTTTGCTCGAGTTCAAGCGGCAAGGCATGACCTCGATCCTGATCTCGCACAAACTCAACGAGGTGAACCGGGTCGCCGACAAGGTTACCGTCATCCGAGACGGGCGCACCATCGAGACGCTGGCCAAGAAGGATATCTCGGAAGACCGAATCATCACCTCGATGGTCGGCCGTTCGCTCGACGACCGCTATCCGCCGCGGGAACCAAAGATCGGCGAGGTCGTCTTCGAAGTGAAAAACTGGTCGGTCTATCACCCGATTCATGCCGAACGGCAGGTGATCAAGGGCATCGACATCAATGTGCGCAAGGGCGAGGTGGTCGGCATAGCCGGGCTGATGGGCGCCGGCCGCACCGAATTCGCCATGAGCCTGTTCGGCCGCTCCTATGGCCGCCACATCAGGGGCGAGGTGCTGCTCAAGGGCAAGCCGATCGATGTCTCGTCCGTGAGCAAGGCGGTCGAACACGGCATCGCCTACGTGACCGAGGACCGCAAGACTTACGGTCTCAACCTGATCGACCATATCAAGCACAACATCACGCTTGCCAATCTCGGCGGCGTGTCGCGTCACAGCGTGATCGACGATCTGGGCGAACTCGCCGTTGCCAACGATTATCGCAAGAAGACCAACATCCGCGCTTCGAGCGTCTATCAGATGACGGGCAATCTTTCCGGCGGCAACCAGCAGAAGGTGGTGTTGTCGAAATGGCTGTTCGCCGATCCGGATTTGCTGATCCTCGACGAGCCGACGCGCGGCATCGACGTCGGCGCCAAGTACGAAATCTACACGATCATCGCGCGTCTTGCCTCGGAGGGTAAGGCGATCGTGGTCATCTCGTCGGAAATGCCGGAATTGCTCGGCATCACCGATCGCATCTACGTCATGAACGAAGGCCGCATCGTCGGCGAAATGCCCGCGGCGGACGCAAGCCAGGAAAAAATAATGCGCGCCATCGTTCGGGGAGAAGGAAAAGCAGCATGAGCACCGACAGCGCCCCCGCCCCGCAGGGCAACATCGCCGAGGACCAGCGTCCACGCATTGCCGTCTCGGCGCTGACGACGAACCTGCGCGAATACGGTCTCATCATCGCGCTGATCGTCATCATGCTGTTCTTCCAGTTCACCACGTCGGGAACGCTGTTCAAGCCGGTCAACCTCAGCAATCTGGTGCAGCAGAACTCGTTCATCATCGTGATGGCGCTGGGCATGCTGCTGGTCATCGTTTCCGGCTATATCGACCTCAGCGTCGGCTCGGTCGCCGGTTTCATCGGCGCCCTGGCGGCAAACATGATGGTCATCTGGCAGCTCGGGCCGCTCAGCAATCCGCTGGTGGTTTCGATCGTCTGCCTGATCGTGGGCGGCCTGATCGGTGCGGCGCAAGGCTATTGGATCGCCTATCACCGAATACCGAGCTTCATCGTGACATTGGCCGGCATGCTGATCTTCCGCGGCATCTGCCAGGCGCTGCTGGGCGGCGGCTCCTCGGTAGGCCCGCTTCCAGACGGCTTCAAGGCGCTGAGCTCCGGCTTCATCCCGGACGTTATCGGCCCGCTGACGTTGATCCCGCCCACGGTGAACGCCGCCGGCAAGACCATCGTGGGCAGCGGCCTGACGCTGCACATGACGACGGTCGTGCTCGGCCTGATCGCCGTGCTGGCCTATGCCTATTTCGGCGTGAGGACACGACGCAAGCGCGAACGCCACGGCTATGAAGCCGAGCCCTTCCCCCTGTTCGTCGTCAAGACGCTGGTCGCCAGCGCGCTGGCGCTGTTCCTGGTCTATGAGTTCGCCAGCTACAGGGGCCTGCCGGTGGTGCTGCTGGTCATGGGCGTGCTGATCTCGCTGTTCGTCTTCGTCACCAAGCGCATGACCATCGGTCGCCGCATCTACGCCATGGGCGGCAATCCCAAGGCGGCGCAGTTGTCGGGCATCAACACCGAGCGGCTGACGCTGCTGGTGTTCATCAATATGGGCGTGCTGTCGGCGCTGGGCGGCCTGATCATCGCGGCTCGCCTTGGCCAGGCCGTGCCGGCGGCCGGTCTGGGCTCAGAGCTCGACGTCATCGCCGCCGTCTTCATCGGCGGCGCCTCGGCGATGGGCGGCGTCGGCCAGGTCATCGGCGCCGTGGTCGGCGGCTTCATCATGGGCGTGATGAACAACGGCATGTCGATCATGGGCGTCAATGTCGACTGGCAGCAGGTGGTCAAAGGTCTGGTCCTGCTCGGCGCCGTGATCTTCGACGTCTACAACAAGAACAAGGCCTGACAGGAACAATTCCAGGAAAGCGCATCGCGGTTTTCCCACGGGAATTGCGTAAAAACAAAATACCGGGAGCGGACCGAACCGCTCCGGCGAGGCAACGAGGAAGGCATACGGGTCACATCGCGGCGCTGCCGGCAACCGACCGGCACGAAGAAGTTCCCTCAAGGAACCAGGCCCCGCGAGCGCAATCCGAACGGAGAATTTCACCCGTGGCATGGGCGACGTCCCAGCCGCGCTTGGGAAGGTTTGCCGCGGCGGCAGCCATGCCAACGCACATGAGAGAGGATTGATCATGCTGATCTCGCAGATTCTCGATGACGCCGAGACCATCCGCGTCGTTGCCCGCAATGGCGGCAAGACCCGGATCATCAACGGCGCCCGCAGCGTCTATTCGCTGGCGATGGAGGCGGCCCGCACCGGCGTCGGCCTGGCCACCCTGATCGAGCGCAAGGGGCTCGGCGAGACGGTCGACCTCGATGCCGCCTACAAGAAGGGGCGGCTGTTGTCGCCGATCAATCACCCCGACCCGGCGCATCTGCACCTCACCGGCACCGGCCTGACCCATCTCGGCTCGGCGGCGACGCGCGATTCCATGCACAAGAAGCTCAGCACCGATGGCGAGGAGCAGCTCACTGATTCCATGAAGATGTTCCGCATGGGACTGGAGGGGGGCAAGCCCGCCAAGGGCCAGGTCGGCGTGCAGCCGGAATGGTTCTACAAGGGCAACGGCACGATGGCCGTGGCGCCGGGTGCCGCACTCCTGTCACCGGCCTTCGCCAAGGACGCCGGCGAGGAACCAGAGATCGCCGGCATCTATGTCATCGGCGATGACGGCGCCGCCTTCCGCGTCGGCTTCACGCTGTCGAACGAGTTTTCCGACCACGTGACCGAGCGGGTGAACTATCTCTTCCTCGCCCACTCCAAGCTGCGCAACGCCTCGTTCGGACCGGAGATCCTGATCGGCGACCTGCCTTCCGACATCCGCGGCACCTCGCGCATCGTGCGCGACGGCAAGACGCTATGGGAAAAGCCGTTCCTGTCGGGCGAAGCGAACATGTCGCACACCATCGCCAATCTGGAACACCATCACTTCAAATATTCGGCGTTCCGCCAGCCGGGCGACGTGCATGTGCATATGTTCGGCACCGCGACACTGTCCTTCGCCGACGGCGTCAAGACCGAGGCCGGCGATGTGTTCGAGATTGAGGCCGGGGATTTCGGCCTGCCGCTGCGCAACCCGCTCGAGATCGAAAAACCAGTGAAGGTGGCGGTGAAGGCGCTTTGAGATAGCGCCAATATCCTGGGAGAGAAAATGAACGGGATGGGGCTTGGTTTCATCTTAGCGGGCTTGGCCCTATCCCTCGCCTGTTCTTCCTCCGTGGCTTACAGCGCCGGGCGGCGCCTGCCGCCGACAGGATCCATTTCGAGATCTGCATTTTCTTGTTCGCCTTGAGCGCCGCCATACCGGCGACCGACAGGCCAGCCACGCATGATGTGCCGGCAGGCAAGTATCTTGCCTGGCGGCAATCGGGGTTCAGCGCGCGGCGCGGAAATGCTTGGAGAGCTTCAGGCCCTGTGCCTGGTAGTTGGAGCCGAGATCGGTGCCGTAGAGCGCCTGCGGCCGCTTCAGCATGTGCTCGTAGACCAGCCGGCCGACGATCTGGCCATGGTCGAGGATGAACGGCACTTCGTGGCTGCGCACTTCAAGCACCGCCCGGCTGCCGGTGCCACCGGCCGCCGAATGGCCGAAGCCCGGATCGAAGAAGCCGGCATAATGGACGCGAAATTCGCCGACCAGCGGGTCGAAGGGCGTCATCTCGGCAGCATAGAGCGGCGGCACATGCACCGCCTCCTGGCTGACGAGAATGTAGAATTCGTCCGGATCGAGCACCAGTTCGCCGGCACCGCTCTTGTGGATGGGTTCCCAGAAATCGACGACGTCCTGCGCGGCGCGCTTGTCGACATCGACAAGGCCGGTGTGATGCTTGCCGCGATAGCCGACCAGCCCGTCACCGTCGCCCTTGAGATCGATCGACAGCGCGATGCCGCCGCCCGAAATATTCGGCGGCTCGGTGGCGACCAGCATCTGCGCGCGGTGCAATTCATGCAATTCGGCTTCCGAGAGCAGCGCGTTGCCGGTGCGGAAGCGGATCTGCGACAGGCGCGAGCCGGTGCGCACGACGATCGGGAAGGTGCGCGGGCTGACTTCCAGGTAAAGCGGACCGTTGTAGCCGGCGGCGATCTTGTCGAACTCGTGGCCACGGTCGGTCATGACGCGGGTGAAAATGTCGAGCCGCCCGGTCGAACTCTTCGGATTGGCCGAGGCGGACACGGTTGGGGGCAGCGCAAGGCTTTCCAGCAGCGGCACGATGTAAACACAGCCCGTTTCCAGCACGGCGCCATCGGCGAGGCTGAACTCATGCAGCTTCAGCCGATCGAGTTTGTCGGCAACCCGATGATCCGGACCCGGCAGGAAGGACGCCCGCACCCGCCAGGCCTTGTCGCCGAGCCTGAGATCGAGGCTGGCCGGCTGGATCTGGTCGGCATCGAGCGCGCGCGGCGACTTCAGCGCGCCGGACTGGAACAGCGCCGAGATATCCTGATCGGGAAGAATGCCTGTCTGCCGCAAGGCTCCGCTCCTAGGCCAGACGATTTTCCTGCCGCAGGTTCTCCCCGCAAAACCGTGAAACAGTTTTGCGGAACCTGCTTGGTACAAACCTCTTAATGAAGCCGGCAATTGACGCAAGCGTGGTACGGGTCTAAAGGGTCGTTATCCCGTGGTGATTTGGCCGGTCGGCTTGCAGCCACGTTAAACAAGTCGCTAAAGGACCGTTGGCCGCGAGGCCGTATGGACCGGTTGCGACTTTCGCGACCGGTTTTTTTGTGTCTGGAACAAAAGCAATGAGCAGCAAGAAGCGCAACTGGAAGCCTCAAACAGCCCTCGTGCATGGCGGAACCCTGCGTTCCGGCTTCGGCGAGACCTCCGAGGCGATGTACCTAACCCAGGGCTATGTCTATCAAACGGCGCAAGCCGCCGAAGCCCGCTTCAAGGGCGAGGAGCCGGGCTTCATCTATTCGCGCTACGCCAATCCGACCGTCGACATGTTTGAAAAGCGCATGTGTGCGCTCGAAGGCGCCGAGGATGCGCGCGCCACGGCATCGGGCATGGCGGCGGTGACGGCGGCCCTTCTTTGCAGCGTCAAGGCCGGTGACCACATCGTGGCGGCGCGCGCGCTGTTCGGCTCCTGCCGTTGGGTGGTCGAGACGCTGGCACCGCGCTACGGCATCGAGGCGACGCTGGTCGACGGCACCGATATCGCCAACTGGGAAAAGGCGGTCAGGCCCAACACCAAGCTGTTCTTCCTGGAAAGCCCGACCAATCCGACATTGGAAGTGGTCGACATCGCCGCTGTGGCTGCGCTCGCCAATTCGATCGGCGCGCGGCTTGTCGTCGACAATGTCTTTGCCACGCCTCTCCAGCAGAAGCCGTTGCAGCTCGGCGCGCATATCGTCGTCTATTCGGCCACCAAGCACATCGATGGCCAGGGCCGCTGTCTCGGCGGCGTGATCCTGTCGGACAAGAAGTGGATCGACGAGAATTTGCATGACTATTTCCGCCACACCGGCCCCAGCCTGTCGCCCTTCAACGCCTGGACACTGCTGAAGGGCCTGGAGACACTGCCGCTGCGTGTGCGCCAGCAGACGGAGAGCGCCGGCAAGATCGCGGATTTCCTCGCCGAGCAGCCGCAGATTGCCCGCGTCATCTATCCCGGCCGCGCCGACCATCCGCAGGCCGAGATCGTCAAGAAGCAGATGTCGGGCGGCTCGACGCTGATCTGCCTCGACGTCAAGGGCGGCAAGCAGGCGGCTTTCGCCCTGCAGAACGCGCTCGACATCGTGCTGATCTCGAACAATCTCGGCGACGCCAAGAGCCTGATCACCCATCCGGCGACGACCACGCACAAGAATTTGAGCGAAGAGGCGCGCGCCGAACTCGGCATCGGGCCAGGAACGCTCAGGCTGTCGGTCGGCCTGGAGGATACCGACGACCTTCTGGAAGACATCGCCCAGGCGCTGAAGGCCGCCGAATAGGGAGCCGTCGAGGCAGCGTCGTCCGCGCCGCGATCAGGCGCGCGACGACGCATCTTCCAGTTCGGCGGCCTTGGTGCCGATGATTATCGCATTGCCGCGCCAGTCGACGGCGCCGCCGAGCCAGCCGCGCGCCCACATGGTTGGAAGCATCAAGTCCCGCGCAATCATCGCCGCGACCGTGCGCGGCGACAGGTGCCAGCCCTCGGACCAGGCCAGGGCGCATTCCGGTAGATAAAAGGCCGCCAGCACGGCGATGGCCGTCAGCGGCAGGCTGAAGCCGGCGCTTGCCGCCGCAACCAGCGCAAGCGCCAGCGGCACCACCGCGCCCGTCAGGATTTCCGGCGCGAAGAACCGCGGGAAGGTTACGCGGCGCAGGCGCGCCCAGCGGGCCTGGCGTGACCAGATCGTGCCAAGCGTGCGCCTGCCAAGCGGCTGCTCGAAGGGTGCCGCGACGAGATTGACGCATAGGCCAAGCCCATTGACCAGCTTGGTCGCGGCGGCGTCCTCGGCGATTTCGGCGGCCAGCGCGCGGATGCCGCCATTGGCATCCAGCATCGGCTTGTTCCACAACATGCTCTTGCCCTGGGCGAAGCCAAGGCCGAGCGCCTCGCCGGCATATTGCCAGCGGGCCTGCAGCGTGTTGAGGAAGGCGCATTCGACCTCGGCCCAGAAGCCCTCCAGCCGCGAGCCGATCGGTGTCGAGCAGACAAGGCCGGTATCCGGCTGCCACGCCGCCATCAGATGCTGGATGTAGTCTCTCGGCATCAGCACGTTGGAGTCGGCGAGGACGACCCAGTTGTGCCGCGCGGCTTCCCAACCCTTGACGCAATTGTTGAGCTTGGGATTGGCGCTGACGCGGTCGTCACCGATCAACAGCCGGGCCGGCACTTTTGGAAAGCGGCCAAGGGCGGCGCGGATCAACCTGACCACCGGATCGTCGCCATGGGCAACGCAGAAGATCAGCTCGTAGCGCGGCCAGTCGAGCGAGAAAGCGCGCTCCAGCGTCTCCTGCGTGAACGGCTCGACGCCGCGCGAGGGTATGACGATCGATACCGGCGGCGATTTGCCGGCCGGCGGTGCGATCGTGGTGCGCCGTCTCAGCTGTGAGGCGGCGAGCAGAATGCTGGCGAGGTTTGAGGCAATGAGAGCGGACGACAGCGAGGCGGTTATGAGAGTGAGTTCCATCGAGATCCGGTCACTCCAGAAAAACCAGCCGGTGTGGCGGCCGTTTTCGACAGTTCGACAGAGCGCCCGAGTCGCCCGGCATTGGTCGGCGCACCCCATCATTGTCATGTGTCACTTAAATGACATTCTTTGCCGGCACCTGCGTTTCAAGACGAGGCGCGACAAGACGCGCTCGTTGATCTGCTCGCCGGGAGCGCCGAAAGGTATCGGATCGTTTTGGAGCCGCTTATGTACCGCGCCGTCACGCGCAACATCGAAGTGCAGGTCAGGCCGTTCTACCTCGAGGACCGCTCCGATCCTTCCGAGAACCGCTATGTCTGGGGTTATCAGATAACGATCGACAACCAGTCGGACGAATTCGTGCAGCTTCTGTCGCGTTATTGGCACATCACCGACGGTGCCGGCCGGGTCGAGGAAGTGCGTGGCCCGGGCGTCGTCGGCGACCAGCCCGAACTCAATCCCGGCGACAGCTATCAATACACGTCCGGCTGCCCGCTCTCGACGCCATCAGGCATCATGGTCGGGCACTACACGATGCGCAACAAGCGCGGCGAGACTTTCGACATCGCCATCCCGGCATTTTCGCTGGATCTGCCGGGGACCAGGCGTACGGTGAATTAGCGTCCTTCTCCCCGTTTTACGAGGAGAAGGACTGGCTTTATTGCGCGGCAAATTCCGCCGGATCGAAGTCGTACTGTGTCGAGCAGAATTCGCAGGCGACGTGGATGCCGCCCTCCTCGGTGCTGTCCTTGATCTCCTGCGCGGAGAAGCCCTCGAGGATGCCGCGGATCTTGTCGCGCGAGCATGAGCACTGGTCGGCGACGGGAACGCCGCCGAAAACCCGCACGCCATGCTCGTGGAACAGGCGATAGAGCAGCCGTTCGGTACCGATCGTCGGATCGATCAGCTCAGTCGGCTCGATGGTGCCGAGCAGCGCCAGCAATTCCTGCCAGGAATTGTCGGTGGGATCATGGATCTCCTCGCGCGGATCGCCATCGCCGCCGTGCAGGTCCGGAACGCGCATGCGATCGGACGCCTGCGGCAGGAACTGCGCCAGGATACCGCCGGCGCGCCATTGTTCGCGCGCGCCGCCGACGCCGGGCGTCAACAGCTTGGCCACGGACAGCCTGATATCCGTCGGGATCTGCTCCGACTGGCGGAAATAGGTGCGCGCCGCGTCTTCCAGCGTTTCGCCGTCGAGCTGGACGATACCCTGATAGCGCTGCGTATGGGCGCCCTGGTCGATGGTCAGTGCCAGCACGCCGCCGCCGAGCAGTGTCTGCTGGGACGTTTCGCCTGCGGCGACCAGTGCCTCGAGGCGATCGGCATCGAAGCGCGCATAGGCACGCAGCGCCGACGGCGTGGTGAAATCCGCCACCAGCATGTCGACCGGCCCATCGGTGCGGGTCTGCAGGATGAACTTGCCCTCGAATTTGAGCGAGGTGCCGAGCAGCACCGTCAGCACACAGGCTTCCGCCAGAAGGCGCGCGACCGGCTCGGGATAATCGTGGCGGCTGAGAATGGCGTCGAGCATCGGCCCGAGTTGCACGGTACGGCCGCGTACGTCGAGCGGGCCGACCTCGAACGGCACGACATGGTCGTCGCCGGCATAGCCGAACTCGCCGAGTTTGGGGTGATGTTCAGTCACTTGATGCGTTTCCAACATGACAAAGCTCCAGGGCGCGGCCATGCCGCCCCCTGGGGTGCATGCGTCCAAACGCGCTTGATTTGCGTGATGCGGCGCAGATAGGCATCGCGCCTCCGCAGATCAAGCGCCCGGACCTTTCAAACCCCAAGCCACTTCAAGCCCCAAGATACTTCATGCCCCAAGACACCAGGCAAGCACCGCCTTCTGAGCGTGGAGCCGGTTCTCGGCTTCGTCGAAGACCACCGAATGGGGTCCGTCGATGACCTCGTCGGTGACTTCCTCGCCGCGATGCGCCGGCAGGCAGTGCATGAACAGCGCGTCCGGCTTGGCATGCGCCATCAGCTTGGCATTGACCTGGTAGGGCGAGAAGACGTTGTGGCCGCGGGCGCGATGCTCCTGACCCATCGACACCCAGCAATCGGTGACGACGCAGTCGGCCTGGTCGACGGCTTCCTCGGGCGAACGGGTGAAGTGCAGCTTGCCGCCATGCGCCTTGGACCAGTCGATATGCTTCTGCGCCGGCTCGCTGCCTTCGGGCACGGCGACGTTGAGGTTGAAGCGGAACCGTGCCGAGGCCTCGAGCAGCGAATGCAGCACATTGTTGCCGTCGCCGGTCCAGGCGATGGTCTTGCCGGCCACCGGACCGCGATGCTCCTCGAAAGTCATGATGTCTGCCATCAGCTGGCAAGGATGGGTGTCATCCGTCAGCCCGTTGATCACCGGAACCGTGGCGTTCTCGGTCAGCTCCAGCAACCGTTCATGCGAGGTGGTGCGGATCATGATCGCGTCGACATAGCGCGACAGAACCTTGGCGGTGTCGGCGATGGTTTCGGAGCGGCCAAGCTGCATTTCGGTGCCGGTCAGCATGATGGTCTCGCCGCCGAGCTGGCGCATGCCGACATCGAAGGAGACGCGCGTGCGCGTCGACGGCTTGTCGAAGATCATCGCCAGCACCTTGCCTTCGAGCGGCCGGGTCCGCTCGCCGGCCTTGAGGCGCGCCTTTCGCACCACCGCGTCGTCCAGCATGAAGCGCAGGTCGCCTTCGGAAACGGTGGAAAGATCGGTGAAATGGCGAACTGACATCGGCAATTTTCCGGAATTACTTCGCGGCGGCCACGGCGATGGCATCCGCCAGGCCTTTGGCACCGGCGCGGATGCGGTTGAGCGCTTCGTGGATCTCGGCGTCGGTGACGGTGAGCGGCGGCAGCAGGCGAATGACGTTGTCGCCGGCCGGAACCGCCAGCAAATGCTGGTCGCGCAGCGCCATGTTCACTTTGGTGTTGGGCATGGCGCATTTGAGGCCAAGCATGAGGCCGGTGCCCCGGATGTCTTCGATGACATCGGGAAACTCGTCGGCGATCGCCGCCAGGCCCTGCTTGATCAGCAATGCCTTGCGCTGGACGTCTTCGAGGAAGCCCTCTTCCAGCACCACGTCGAGCACGGCGTTGCCGACCGCCATGGCCAACGGATTGCCGCCGAATGTGGTGCCGTGCACGCCAGCCGTCATGCCGACAGCTGCTTCGTCGGTTGCAAGGCAAGCGCCCATCGGGAAGCCGCCGCCAATGCCTTTGGCGATCGCCATGATGTCGGGCGCAACACCTGACCATTCATGCGCGAACAGCTTTCCGGTGCGGCCGATGCCGCACTGGACCTCGTCATAGATCAACAACAGGCCGTGCTGGTCGCAAAGCTGCCGCAGTCGCTTCAGGGACTGCGTCGGGACCGGGCGGATGCCGCCCTCGCCCTGCACCGGTTCGATCAGGATCGCGGCGGTTTCCGGCGTAATCGCCTTCTCGGCGGCATCGATGTCGTCGAAGCCGACCTGGTCGAAGCCTTCGACCTTGGGGCCGAAGCCTTCGAGGTATTTGTACTGGCCGCCGGCCGCGATGGTCGCCAGCGTGCGGCCATGGAAGGCGCCTTCGAAGGTGATGACGCGGAAGCGCTCGGGATGCCCCTTGACGAAATGGTAGCGCCGCGCCGTCTTGATCGCGCATTCCAGCGCCTCGGCGCCGGAATTGGTGAAGAACACCTTGTCGGCGAATGTGGCATCGGCCAGGCGCTCGCCAAGCCGGCTCTGCCCGGGAATCTCGTAGAGATTGGAGACGTGCCACAGCTTTGCCGCCTGCTCGGTCAGCGCAGCGACCAGATGCGGATGGCCATGGCCGAGCGAATTGACCGCGATGCCGCCGGCGAAATCGAGATATCGCTCGCCCTTGTCGGTAACCAGCCAAGTGCCTTCCCCGTGGTCGAAAGCCAGGGGAGCGCGAGCAAAGGTCTCGTAAAGCGCCGAACCGCTCATTATATGCGTCTCCGGTACCGGAAAATCAAAAAAGCCGCCAAAGCGGCGGCCTTGTGCGGCTTATCGTGTTTTTCGGCCATGAAGTCAACGAAAAGGTCGCGTAGTGGCACGCGGCAAGCCCCCTGACGAGACGCCGGCTCATAAGCGACCGGCAAGTTGGGGAAAACCGAAAAAACCGATTCGTGTTGCACTTGGGACTCTTGTCACCGAGTCTGCGCATAAGGTAATTGTAGTCGAGAAATAACTAGATTTCGTGCGGCGGACCTAATCACCAGATATATGTGGTGTCTGCCCCAGCAGTGGTGCTGGGTCGGGAAAGGATTCTGATTGCCGCACGCTTAGCAGGAGCGCGGTCTCATGAACTGGACTGACGAGCGGGTCGAACTTCTCAGAAAATTGTGGTCGGAGGGTCTGAGCGCAAGCCAGATTGCTGCCCAGCTTGGAGGGGTGAGCCGAAATGCCGTCATCGGCAAGGTGCACCGTCTGAAGCTGTCGGGCCGCGGCCGCGCAACGGCGACGCCGGCACGCCAGAAGAAGACGACACAGGGCTCGACCGTTCAGAAATCGGTGGCGCGCGCCGCGAGCACGGCTCGCCACGTCACGACATCGATCGGCGCGACCGCCCTTCAGACGCAATTCGACGCCGAGCCGGTGGCGCGGCACTATATCCGCCCAGTCGAGAATGTCGTGGTACCGATCTCACGGCATCTGCAACTCGTCGAGCTGACCGAGCGCACCTGCAAATGGCCGAACGGCGATCCGCTATCGGAGGACTTCAACTTCTGCGGCAACGAGGCCGCCGAAACCGGTCCTTATTGCAAGTACCACGCCCGCGTGGCCTTCCAGCCAGCGGCGGAGCGGCGGCGGAACCGGTGAGTAGTGAGTAGTGAAATGGGGAGCGTGGAGCACTGTTCACTCCTCACTAATTTCTACTGGCCTCCTTTCACAGCCACCCATTCTTGCGAAACCGCCAGTAGAGAAACGCGCAGATCGCCGCGATGGTGGCCAGCACGATGGGGTAGCCATATTCCATCTTCAGTTCCGGCATGTCGGTGAAGTTCATGCCGTAGATGCCGGCGAACGCCGTCGGCACCGCCAATATGGCCGCCCATGAGGCGAGTTTCTTGGAAATCGCCGTTTCCTGGCTCTGACCGACCAGCAGGCTCGCCTCGAAGGCGAAGGCCAGCACCTCGCGCAGGCTGTCGATCTTTTCCTGGACGGTGCGGATGTGATCCGTCACGTCGCGAAAGAGCGGGTGCATGGCTGAATGGATCTGCGGCAGGTCGGCGCTGGTCAGGCGGCGGCAGACCTCCACCAGCGGAAGCGCCGCATTGCGCAGGCGCAGCAGATCGCGGCGCAGCATGTAGAGCCGCTCGATATCGGGGCCGGTCATCGGCTTCAAAAGCACCCGGTCCTCGATCACCTCGACCTCGTCCTCGATCTGTTCGAGCACCGGCATGTAGTTGTCGACGATGAAATCGAGAATGGCGTAGAGAACGAAATCCTCGCCCTTGGCCAGCGAATGCGGGCAGCTTTCCCAGTGCTGGCGCACGGCGGCGTAGGAGGTCGACGGGCCGTGCCTGACGCTGACGATGTAGCCCGAGCCGACGAATAGATGCGTCTCGCCGAAAGTCACCCGTCCTTCGATCAATTGCGCGGTGCGGGCGACGATGAACAGCGCATCGCCATATTGCTCGATCTTCGGCCGCTGGTGCGGATGCTCTGCATCCTCGATCGCCAGCTCATGCAGATGGAACTGGGCCTGGACGCGCAACAGAAGCTCGCGATCCGGTTCGAGCAGCCCGATCCAGACGACATGTCCCGATTTCTTGGCCCATTCGCCGGCTTCCTCGATCGGAATGTCCGCGATGCGCCGCCCGGCCATGTAGACACTGGAGGCGATGATGCCTGATGTCGGCGCCGCGGGCTTGAACTCTCGGACATATTCCATCGCAGCCTCCTGAAAGCAGGCCCCTTATCAAGGCCTGAGAAGCTTAACGCCGGGATAGTTTAGCGCAATATGATCTGGCGTTCGAGAGGATGAACGTTCATTTCGCCGGAAGCGGCGCCGAAAGGCTGATCTTGTCCGTCTTGTCGCCTTTCGGCCGCTCGGCCGGCATCTGGTCGCCGGTGACGATGTAATAGATGGTCTCGGCGATGTTGGTGGCATGATCGCCGATGCGCTCGATGTTCTTGGCGCAGAACAGAAGATGCGTGCAGGGCGTGATGTTGCGAGGATCTTCCATCATGTAGGTCAGCAATTCGCGAAACAGCGACGTGTACATGGCATCGATCTGATCGTCACGGTCGCGCACGAAGCCGATCTTGTCGACCGAGCGCGATGCGTAGACGTCGAGAACTTCCTTGAGCTGGGTCAGCGCCAGATTGGCCAGGGCCTCCAGACCGCGAAACAGGCTGGTCGGCTGGCGGCCGTCGGTGACGGCGACCACCCGCTTGGCGACGTTCTTGCCGAGGTCGCCGACGCGTTCGAGGTCGGCCGAAATGCGGATGGCGCCGACGATCTCGCGCAGGTCGGTCGCCATCGGCTGGCGCTTGGCGATGATGATGATCGCCTTGTCGTCGATCTCGCGCTGCCCCTCATCCAGCACTGCATCGTCGTTAATGACCTTCTGGGCCAGCCCAGGATCGGCATTGACGAGAGCGGCGACCGCCTGCTCGACCATGCGCTCGGCATGGCCGCCCATCGCCGCGATGCGCTTCGACAGATATTTCAGCTCCTCGTCAAAGGCGCTCATTATGTGCACGGACTGCATGGATGAAATGCCTTCCCACGGGTTCTTGAGTCGTTTCCTCGAATCCCCGCTGATACGCTAGCCGGATGACAGAAAAAAGAAACGCTTCCAGGGGAAACTAGGGCACTATCAGTGCGTCGGCAAATGAACCGAGAAGGCGGCGCCCTTACCGACCTCGGATTTGATCGTCAGCCTGGCATTGTGGCGCGTCAGGATGTGCTTGACGATGGACAGGCCAAGGCCGGTGCCTTTCTGGGTCCGGCTGGTCTCGACATCGATGCGATAGAAGCGCTCGGTGATGCGCGGAATGTGCTCCTCGGGAATGCCGGGACCGAAATCCCGGATGGTGACGTCGATGCCGGGTTCGGAACCGTCATCGGCGCGCGCGATCGAGACCACGACACGGCCGCCGGACTGGCCGTATTTGCAGGCGTTTTCCAGCAAGTTCTCGAAAACCTGGAACAGCTCGTCGCGATCGCCCGGCACATTGAGTGGTCCCTTGGCGAAATCACGCTCGATGACGACGCTATTTTCGCGGGCAAGCGGGGCCAGTGAATCGATGACGCTGTCGACGGTCTGGCGCAGGTCGACTTCGGTTCCGGGCTTCAGATAGGGCTTCATCTCCAGCCGGGACAATGACAGCAGGTCATCGATCAGACGCGCCATGCGGCCGGTCTGGTTCTGCATGATCTGCAGGAACTGCTCGCGCGCCGCCGGATCGTTGCGGGCCGGTCCGCGCAGCGTTTCGATGAAACCGGCGATCGAGGCGAGCGGGGTGCGCAATTCGTGGCTGGCATTGGCGATGAAATCGGCGCGCATGCGGTCGATCCTGCGCGTTTCGCTCTGGTCCTTGAACACCAGCACATACAGGTCGGTGCCGTGCCCGACCGAGGACGCGCTGACCCGGTAGGCCCGTTCGACCGGGAGCTTTTCGGTATAGTCGACCACATCGGAGGCGATCGTGCCCGACAGCACGCTGTCGAGCAGCGTCTGCATTTCCGGCGCCCGGAATTTCAGCGGTAGCGACAGGCCCGGTGCGATGCCGCCGAAAGCGGCAAAGGCCGCGGCGTTGGCATGGACGATGGTGGCGGAGCGGTCGAAAATGATCAGCGGATCGGCGACGGCGGCCGCAAGATATTCGCCTGACAGGCGTTGCAGGCCGATCGCCTCGATCGCGGCGGCATTCTCGCCGGACTGGCGCAGGCCTGCGGCTGGCAGCATCGCAGCGACAAGCAACAGGAGCAGCGCCGGCACCAGCACGTAGGCGGAAATATTGGCAAAGGCAAAAGCTGTCAGAACCGCGACGACACCGGCCGCAAGCAGCCAGCGGCTGTTCCACAGCCGGATGGCCATGGCTTGCGCCACACTTGCCTGCTCTGCGCTTTGCTCAGCCATCCGCGCATCCTATAGCCCTCTCGGGCGCTGTCCGGCCGTATGGCAACTTCCTGCTAGACCGGCATGGAGGCTCCCAATAGCATGAGTCCGTAAGCTGGAAAGGGTTCGTCTCGATGAAAAAGGCCAAGGAAAATCCCGCAACAGCGACGTCAGGTCCGCTGAAGATCAGGATCGACGGCAAGGAGCGGGCGTTCGACATCGAGAATCCCGAGCTCCCGGACTGGGTCGAGGACAACAAGCTGACCGCGGGCGGCTACCCCTACGA
This sequence comes from Mesorhizobium sp. WSM4310, assembly GCF_007003935.1. NCBI lineage: Bacteria > Pseudomonadati > Pseudomonadota > Alphaproteobacteria > Hyphomicrobiales > Phyllobacteriaceae > Mesorhizobium > Mesorhizobium sp. WSM4310. The sequence continues at coordinate 799 of NZ_VFTA01000044.1, read as the reverse complement.
CAAGAAGATGAAAAGCGACGACTATGACGAGACGCTCGAGAAATTGCAGATCGAGCTGGTGAAGGCGCAGGCTTGGCTGCGGGCGACCGGGAAGCGGGTGATGGCGCTGTTCGAGGGCCGCGACGCCGCCGGCAAGGGCGGCACGATCTTCGTGGTGCACCAGTATCTCAACCCGCGCACGGCGCGCAACGTGGCGCTGACCAAGCCAACCCCCACCGAACTTGGACAATGGTACTACCAGCGTTATGTCGATCATTTCCCGACGGCAGGCGAATTCGTCACCTTCGACCGTTCCTGGTACAACCGCGCCGGCGTCGAGCCGGTGATGGGCTTCTGCACGCCCGAGCAGCACGAGAAGTTTCTCGACGAGACGCCGCATTTCGAACGAATGATCGTCAACGACGACATCCATTTCTTCAAATTCTGGCTGAACATCGGCCGGGAAACGCAGCTCGAGCGTTTTCACGATCGCCGCTACAGCCCGCTGAAGAGCTGGAAGTTCTCGCCGATCGATGTCGCCGGCATCACGAAATGGGACGATTACACCAAGGCGCGCGACACCATGTTCGAGCGCACCCACAAGGCATTCGCGCCATGGATCATCGTGCGGGCCAATGACAAGCGCCGCGCGCGGTTGGCGGTGATGCGGCGCATCCTGTTGTCGGTACCCTATGAGGGGCGCGATCTCGATATCATCGGCAAGGAAGACAAGAAGATCATCGGCGAAGGGCCGTCATTCCTCGGCAAGGAAGGCTAGGCCTTCCCGCGCCCCCCGGGCCCCCGGGCGCGCGGCGCGGGG
>NZ_VFTA01000043.1:0-45962 GCF_007003935.1 Mesorhizobium sp. WSM4310 | reverse complement strand
CGATCCTTCGGCTGAGAATTGCGCTTGATTGACAGTGGCGAGGTCCAGCTTGGCCGCCGCTGTCCCGCCGCAAGTGATGGCAAGCGCCGCAGCCACGAGGAGAAGGAGCCTGACCATAGATGCACTCCACCAGAACCTGGTTCTACGACGTATCAAGGCCGATATGGTTCCGCCCAAGCGGCAACTCACTGTGGGGACCGAACGACGGAAAGTGATGAGGACACCCGGGCATTCGGGCGCGCTCTCACGGGATGCGCTCTGGCCAGGCTTCGCGATCAACCAGAGGAAGGCGAGGACGGAACAGGCGAGCTTCGATCGCCGATCTCCCTGCTGGCTCGAAGAACCAAGATGGACGGTGCTCGTGATTAGGAGGAGGCGGTTATCGTCGCTTTCGCCGCATAACACCGCTATGGCTCGACGCCGTCACTGAAGAATGAACCGGACATCAGAGACGCCACCCTCAAGCGCTCCTGCGACGAGAGCCACGACAACTCCGAACTCATCGCGTTACTTCGCCGCCGCCTACGACGTCGCCCGCAGGAGCAGCACCCTCAAGGTTTGACCTGCAAATGGGGCATGACACCGGGAAGGCTTCAAACCCGTCCTGATCCAGCAAAATGCCGGGACTAAAAACATCTAGGAACAACGCGTAGGGGTAAAAGGATTTGCGCCAATTGCGTCCTTGGCAGGAACTGGCATGACAGAGCGACGTTTTCAGGGACACGCAGTCAAGGAGAGCTAGAATGCAAACCTCCCCCCTGAGTCCCGAGCATTCTGCGATGGCGCCTGCCATCGTTCCCTTTCATGGGACAGTGACAGTCAGATTCTCCGACGCCATTGTCGCATCCAGCGAGCGCGCAAAACTGCTCTACGAAGACGGACGAAATCCGGTCTTCTACATCCCTTTCGAGGATATCTATTTCGAGCTTTTCGAGAAAACCAACTCCGCCTCGGAGTCCCCATGGGGCACGGCTGGCTATTGGCGCGTTCATGCAGCCGGAGCATCCGCCGATAATTTCATGTGGGCCTATGAAACTCCTGAAAGGGCCGCCCTGGCCATCGCCCGGCACGGCGCTTTCGACCCCCAAAAGGCTCGCATTGACGCCGATCCGGCAGAGGACAAGCAGCATACGCCGCACCTCCCCGATTAGTTGTGTGGAGGAAGCGGTACGAACCGCCGAGATCTCGATTAGCAGCGCATCGGTTGACGACGGGGCGTCGGTCAAGGTTTGCGCAGCGGGCCGAAACAATAAGCATGGACTGGCTGGAAAGCGTCCAAGGTTGGTCGTTCCGATCTTAGCCTTCTTTGTCCACCCCTCAAAGCTGCAACTGCTCAAAGCCTCCGCGAGGGCTTTGAGGAGCATTCCGGCGCCGCCGCACGCTGCAATATCGCCACCCAGGAAAGAGGCGCTCGCCGCTTCAAGGAGTTTTGCAGAGCAGGCGAGATTCTTTACCGCGGCAGCCAACCCACAAAGCGCAGGGATACCTTTGGCAAGCGCGTGCAAACGACATGCCGTTGCACTCTATACCCCCTAAAGCGGCGGCACGCTCTCGCCATAAAACGCCAGAACTTTGTTGCCTCCGAGCGTCCCGCGCACCTCCCGGCAGTTCGAACAAGGGCTGGCTTCGCTGTAAGTGTCCGATTTAGGGCCGGAAGGACGCGCTCGGCCACTCGGATGTCTCGGCCGGAGTTACGATGCTAAGGGTAGAGGCGGTCGCGTGCGCAGGGGGAGGACGCTCCTCATGCATCGCTTCAGGACTGCACCGGGCCGGCCAGACGATCACAGCGGGGTGAGGGAACCTAAGTGTGCTGGACATGTTGGCGCTTGGGCACAGCAAAAGGAACCAATCAATGGCACCAAAATCATCGCGCGACATTCCGGGACAAAAGCCTCGCAAGGACAGGGATCGCAATCCGGAAGGCCGCCGTTAAAACCCCGGATGAGACGAATGACTGGGATCGGGATGCAGTCCACGGTGAGGAAGATTTCACCGGAATAGACATTGAGCGGGATCGAGTCGAGATAGGCGTCACCGTCCCAGGATTATGGCATTGCCTAAGAGGCTGAAGTGAGCCGCTTGGCACCCAAGTACATTAACGCCGAAGCAACACGAACTCGGTCCCAACCGGCTGTTTCGGCGCGGGTTATCAGCTCGTCAACATGGGACGTTAAGGCATCTTGGCAATCGGCGTCATACGGAGTCGCGATTACCTCATGAGTTGGGGGTCTAATTGCGGCTTCCTTTACCATCAACGTTCTCGTGAAAATAACAAGATTGAGGGAAAGGCGGCCGCCGGCTGTGGCAACCGCCTTTTTTGGCCTTAGACGTGGTCGGGCGTCCACGTTGAGAGGGGCGGGGTCGTGACCCCATCATCCATCAGTATATCTTTTTTCCGAGCGAAGGCCGTAAAAATGCCCCGTGCGGTTTCAGGGTCGATATCGCCTACCAAAGCGGCTTTGCAGGCTCGAATAGCCGCTTTCTGTTCCGGGCTATTGCCGCACCACTCCACTGCAAATTGATAGGCCTCGGCAACTGTGTTGAGTTGACGGGGAAAGCCTAACCCAACCCAGACGCGAACCGGTTGTTCAAAAGGCTTTGATAGCATCGCTGACTACCTCCTCCCATGCTCACGTGACCAACCCGCCGCTTCGGCTCCGGCCTTCGGGAACCACCCATAGGATGGCACCTGTTACTTCTTGATGGATCTTGGCTGTCTTTGCGAATCCACAAAATGCTTGGCGGGCGGCCGAAAGCGGGTAGTCGCTGTCGAACGCTCTCTGGCAGGCGCGAAGAGCGGTTTGGTAGCTAACGCCCCGTCTCTCCTTTGGCCACTCGTAGAGGAATTCCAGGGCGTCCTCGAGATCAGCAATTTCCTGTACCAGACTGCCGCCGCTGTTTACGAAAACAGGGCTGTCGAAAATCCGATCGTTCATAGGATCCTCCAAGTCGAACGAACAACTGAGTTTTTGATGCTGGCGCACCTCACGGTGAACGCCCGACGGCGATATGGGTCTGAGGATTTTGGCCGTCAAGATCGGTCAAAAACAGGCCTGAAAAAAATTTGCGCAACACGTTTGGCTTCCACCCCCGCAACCATCGTGCGGCCGTCTGGTGGCGGGCTCGCCGCCTTGCCGCATCCAATGTTGGATGGAGCAGCTTGATCATGCCGCTTCAAGTGCCTTGATGCCACCTCATTGCCGAGCTTGATACTTCCCCGAGCCTTGGCCTGATGATGGAGGGAGAAATCGCGTTGTCAAAGGATTGCGAGGACTTATTCCATGACCGCTAGGCTCATTGCAGGTCTCGTACGCGCCCGGCCGGCCGGCGAAGGTCAAGCCCGCCGCCGCGAAGGAGGCGGCGGGCTATTTTCTTACCAGCCTTGCCTGTTGTACCAGTCGTCGATATCGCGACGGACACGGTCGCGTTCGATGCCGTAGCGCTCCTGGATCTTACCTTCGAGTTGATCGCGTTTGCCGGCGATGCGATCAAGGTCATCATCAGTGAGTTTCCCCCACTGTTCTTTGACCTTGCCCTTCACCTGCTTCCAGTTTCCCTCGACGCGGTTCCAGTCCATCACGACCTCCTTCGTTACAAACAGATCGAACGTCGTTTCGCCAGGGAAGTTCCAGGCCGCCCGGCCTGTTGGACTCGTCGGGGGCCGGGGAGAAGGGCGCCCGCCCAGCCCTGGATGGACAATCCCGCAATTATTGGGCGTGCGCAAAGCCGGCACCTTTCGACAACGCGTTTAACGATTTGAACAAGGTAGCGGGATTGCGGGATCCTATGCGGGACGATCCTGCTATAATGTCTCATGGCCGTCAGAATAGTGGCTGTCCTGGTGCTTCTTGTGGCCTTCGCCTACGGATTCACAAAACTCGTGGAACGTTATGGTGGCGTTGGACACAGGCCCTCTGGGTGTGAGCAATTCTCTGACTGCCCCCACCCTAACGCCCCGCCTCCTCCCTAGGGCCGCGACGACACCCAGAAGAATGCCGAGCATCATGGCGAAAAAAGTCCTGATGATGGTGTTGACGCCGCCTGCCATTACCCATTTCGAGAACAGGTTGTCGGCGACGTGGTTCCACGAGCGCTATGCGCCCACCTTTTCTTCGCGGCGGCCGAGAGCTCGTTTTATAACTAGATGCGGTATTTGCGGCTATTCGATCGGGATACTGTTCAGCTCGGGCGAGCGGGCGCTTTTCTGCACGAACTGCGATGGCGGCGGGCCGGTTCGCCTTAGGTCCACAGCCTGCCGCCAAACTGAGGGAGTTGGAAAATGCATGGCCACCCGACAACTTGTGAAACTCTTCAAAATTGCCGGGAAAAGTATGGGCTAGGTAGCGCACGACCCTGGAGTTACCCATCAGCCGGTCCAAATAACGGCCGGCCGCCAACAGTTCCAGGCTCACAGGGCCAAGTCGCTCCATAGCGCTCAGAAATTCACAGCTTGGCCTGCCAAGTTCCGGCGTCATCGCGCCCGGTTGGTCTTCAGACACGTTGGCAATCATCGCCGGATAGAAACCCTCGGCCAGCAGCGGACGCGGCGTAAAAGCGATAAGGATCTTTGCGTATGTGAATGTGACCCGCTCCATGGCGACCATCAGTCGGGCAATTTCCAACTGCCTGTCGGGGAGCACATGCCGCAGCAAGCCGAAGATTTTCACCTTCACAGGGTAGTCTTGGAGGAAATCGAGGACGTCCGGGCAGATCCCGCTGACAGGTTGACGGCCTGCGTTCTTGCCAAGAAAGGGCTTGCTGGCATGCGCTGCTGCTCCCGGTTTGAACTTCTCGCCTTGCAACCTCTCGGCCACGGATTTTGGTATCGGGGCAAGTCCCTCGGACACCAACAACGATTGAAACCTTTTATCCCTCATTATCGGGCGAAGCGCTTCGACCAGGCTGCCCAACCGCTGTTCAGTTTCCACGGCTTCTCTTATGAAATCGCGCTTGCGTTGGCACTCTGCTTCATAGGCTGCCAAGAGCTTGGGCGCGAAGAGCTTCAACTTTGACCCTGGTTGATCGGCAGCAATGCTATGGGCGTGTCTCTGGTCGCTGTTTTGCAAGCATTGTTAGCGGCCTCGCTGGCTGCGGCGCGGCTTCTCGCCATAATAGTGCCGGAAATGTTCGGCCCGCGGGTACCTCTTTCTGTTACATTAGCGAATGCTCATATTGACGAAGCCGTTGGCTGCGCCAAGTTCTTCTGACGGGCAAAGAGCATCAAATGACCGAAACGACTTCATTGAAGCCACCGGACAGGCTGCAGCTTGCCCTGGCGTAGCAGGGAGGAGATTAGAGATGAAAACGGCTATTCCAACCTCTTTTACAAGACGGGGCGTCGTCACTGTTGCTGTGTTGGGCGCGGCCGCCGCGTCGACCGCAATATTGCCAGCTCACAATGCGCTGGCGCAGACCAAGCAAACCACGCCTGAGAAAAGTCTATATGAACGGCTGGGTGGCGTGTTCGCCATAGCTGCCGTGGTGAACTACTTCAGCGACGCCGTCGTGAAGAATCCCATTGTCGGCCAGAAGTCCAAGAACCCGCAGCTACGGCAATGGCACAGTAAGAACCTCGAACGGCTGCCCGGTCTTAAGTTCATGCGCACACTTTGGGGCTGCGACGTTTCGGGCGGGCCCTACAAGTTTGTGGCCGGGCTCGACGCCGCTCGGCCTTGAGGAAGCCCACCGCCGGCTGAAAATCTCGCCCCCGGCATTCGATGAGGTCGCAGCGGAGCTCGGGCGCACGTTGGACCACTTTAAGATTGCCAAGCCCGAGAAGGACGAAGTCCTGGCCGCCTTCGCCGCGCACCGCCGGCTACCGCGAAAAGGGCTGAAGACGCTCGCTCAATACGCGCTTGCGCCCCTTCATCGCCTGCCTTGTCGGAAAGGGCTGCTTTGCTCGTAGAAGTCCCGGCCTGCCTGGAAATGTGTAGAGTCATCTGAGCCATACAATTGGTAATGACGGCGAATAGTGCCTTTTCGAAACGTGCTGCAACGCGGTATTCGGAATGACCGCGTCAGGTTCCCTTCATGTTGACCAGCCTCGGAAGCGGGAAGTGTCGCATCTCTAACCGCATTACTAAATAGATGCTACAATGTAAAGTTGCATAACATACATTATGGAACCATTTTTATTGTTTTAAATCAAGTAGTTGTCTCGGTATCGCCGCGTATCTTTGTGCAGGTTGGCACGCTGACGAAAACCCACCAGACCCAGACCATCGCTGTGCTGATGCTGTGGCGAGCATCTTTTTCGCGTGCGGTGGCGTTCTTCGCTATCGTCCTACACTTTTACGCTGGCCTCCCTCGCCCAAAGCCGCAGCTTTCTGCAGGATTCAACATACGCGTCCACGGCGCCGGCGTCCGTTAACGGAACGAGGCCTTCATCGGCGGCGGAGTCAACGCCAGCTTTCATAAGCAAAGGCAATGCCCCTGGTGTGAACCCGATGAATTTGCAATGCGCAAACGCGTCTGCCACGAAATCCCGCGCCGCCGCTTCCCTCGTCAGCAGTTCCGCACCTTCTTCCGTTAACAGCAGAGCAACCGAGTCAAAGAGCACCGACGGCCCGCCATCCACAATGTGCCTGGCGACGATCGTAGTGTCATCGTCGGCGACTACGTTGCCTGCTTTCAGCGCGATCACCTCCATTGTTGCTCCCTCCGCCTCTAGGGCCGCTTGCAGCGCGGTGAAAAGAGCAGCATCCATACCATTGCTGACGAGCACACCGACCTTGCGTCCTTCAAAACTGTCAGGGCCATTTTCTATGATGCTCAAGGCAGGAGACGGCTCCAGATCCTTTCGCGGTGTCACGGCAGCGTCCGCCGCCTTAGGCATGTCGGCGATGCCAACTTTGTCCGCCACCGTCTGTGCCAAGCCCTCATCAATGTTGAGGAGATGAGCAATCATTCGCTCTCGGATAACCGGTGCCTCGACCTTGCTCAGTTCGAACGCGAGGGCCATTGCGATGTGGCGCTGCTCGGTAGAACTCTGGCTGTTGAAGAACTGGATTGCCTGGCTGTAATGATCCGCGAAACTTTCGGGGCGCAGTCTCACCGTTTGGCCGTCCTCGCCGTCGGCAAAGGATCGGAATCCTCGGTCAGGTGACTCCCTGGGCCCTTCACCAAAGGAGTTCGGTTGGTAGTTGGCCCGTCCTGTGGGGTTGTGCATCGCCATGTGCCCGTCCTGCTGGAAATGATGGAAGGGACATTTCGGTGCATTGATAGGCAGGTGGGTGAAGTTGGAACTTCCAAGGCGCTTCAATTGGGTGTCCAGGTAGGAGAAATTCCTGCCCTGCAAAAGAGGGTCGTTGCTGAAGTCGACGCCGGGAGGGACATTCTGCGTCATAAACGCGACCTGCTCCGTCTCGGCAAAGAAATTGTCGGGCATCCGGTCAAGGACCAATCGGCCAACGGGGATCGGTGGAAGGACTTCTTCGGGGATCAGCTTTGTCGCATCGAGGACATCGAAGTCGAAACCGTCCGCAAACTCCTGGTCAAAGAGCTGGACGCAGAGCTCCCATTCCGGGAAATTGCCCGACTTTATCGCGTCCCAAAGATCCCGGCGGTGGAAGTCCGGATCGGCGCCGTTGATTTTCACGGCTTCGTTCCACATGACAGACTGCATGCCGAGCTTTGGTTTCCAGATGAATTTCACGAAAGTGGATTCATCTGACGCATTGACCAGCCTGAATGTGTGAACGCCGAAACCCTGCATAAAGCGGAATGAGCGTGGGATAGCACGATCCGACATCACCCACATGACCATGTGCATCGATTCCGGCGTCAGGCTGATAAAATCCCAAAATGTATCGTGTGCCGACTGCGCTTGCGGAAATCCCCTGTCTGGCTCAGGCTTCACGGAGTGGATCACATCGGGAAATTTGATGGCGTCCTGAATAAAGAAAACTGGGATGTTGTTGCCGACGATGTCCCAATTTCCTTCCTGCGTGTAGAGCTTGACCGCGAATCCCCGCACATCGCGAGCCAAGTCGAATGAGCCCTTGCTTCCTGCGACGGTGGAAAATCTCACGAACGCCGGTGTCTTCTCGCCGGCGCGCTGGAAAATATCCGCGCGCGTGTATTTGGCTAGCGATTTGTAGGTCTCGAAGAAACCGTGCGCGCCATATCCACGCGCATGCACCACCCGCTCGGGGATGCGTTCATGATCGAAATGAAAAATCTTCTCTCGGAAATGGAAATCCTCGATGAGAGTTGGCCCGCGCGCGCCGACCTTGAGAGAGTTCTGGTCGTCGGCGATTGGGCTTCCCTGCGCGGTGGTCAGGGCCTTGTCGCTGCTTCCAGCAAGTTGGTGTAGCTCTCCACCCTCCCCTCTTACAAGGGTCTGATCATGGATGGTTGCAGTATTGATCTTCTTGGTCGTCGCCCTGCGCGCCATATGGTCCTCCTTGAGGGAACAGTTTCACTGAACAAGCTGCTCAGCAACCAGCGCAGAAGCGACAGGTTCCGCCCGAAACTGCGAGTTGTCGGATTTCTTTAATTGGACTGATGACGAAGGGATTTGAGGGCAGCTGCCGTCACTGCGCGGTTAGCGACCGTTGGCGCGCTACACGCGGAGGAGTTAGCTTGCGCGGTTCTTAATGGGCGATCGGTCATTGCGAACGCGTGCAGGGGCACGGCAAAGAACGCCGCCCTCGATCTACTGATGGCAACGCGACGCTTTCGCCTCGCTGAAACGGGACCGCGTAACTGCTCCTGGCTAGTGCAGCTGGCGCGGCACGAACCATGGCAGGTTCAACCGGGGAAGGCGGCATAAAGCATCACGCTCACCGAAATCTCACTGGGGCTTTCCAAGTCAGCGCATAACGCTTCCCGGCTAGCCTGACATGAGGTGAGGGTCGGCACTCGTCTTCCGCGCTGCTCCCTATAATGCGGGCCAGCTTCGATATCGGTATTCGATCTGTCTGCCGTGACATCATCCATGTGAAGGATCTGGCAACCGTCTCTCCAACCTAAAGTCTCGATCGGGGGGTAAAGCACCCCACTCGCTTCACAATCGGCCCGAGCGTTTTTCCATTGGAACCAAGCAAAGTCCGGGAGGTTTGCCTGTCATCGTCATCGCCAACGAAGGAGTAGCTGCATGAGAAATTCTTTTCGCCTGACGTCTCTATCGCTCGCCACCTCACTGGCGTTTGCATTGCCGTCGCTCGCCGCCGAAACCGCGCAAGACTTCGTAACCAAGGCCGCGATTGGCGGAATGTTCGAAGTCCAGTCGAGTAAGGTCGTCCAAGACAAGATTCAGGATCAGACGCTCAAGGATTTCGCCCAGAAGATGATCTCCGATCATGGGGCTGCCAACGCTAAGCTCGAAAGCATCGCCGGCGAGCAGAAACTGCAGGTGCCTGCCGATCTCGATGCTTCTCACAAGAGCGACGTCGACAAGCTGAAATCAGCCCCAGCACCGGTCGATAGGCCGTATGCGGACTTGCAGAAGGCGGCGCATGCCGATGCAGTCAATCTGTTCGAGACGTACGCGAAGGATGGCGACAATCCCGCCCTGAAAGCCTTCGCATCGGAGACGTTGCCCACGCTGAAGATGCATCAGGACATGATCCAGAAGCTTGCAACCAAGGCCCCTGCCGGCGAGAGCACCACGCCTGCGGTCACAAGCAGCGGCGCCAACAATCCCGCAGCTCCTTTACCCGGCGCCAACAGCTTCACGGAAGGCCAGGCAAAGAGCGCGATCGAGAAGGCCGGTTATGCCGACGTCTCTGCTCTGAAGAAGGACGACAAGGGCATCTGGCGGGGAACGGCGAGCAAGGACGGCAAGTCCACCCCAGTCGCTCTCGACTATCAGGGCAACGTCGTTGCCGGCACTCAGTAATCAGAAACAAAGGACAATGAGATGCAAACCATAACAGGATTGTTCGACAACTATGACGATGCCAACGATGCCATGGGCGAACTTGTTGCAACGGGCGTGCCTCGCGATGAGATCAGCATCGTGGCCAACAACGCGACCGGGTGGTACAAAGCCGACGAAACCGAGGCCGGTGAGGATGCGGCCGCCGGAGCTGGCCTGGGCGCCGTTATTGGCGGCGCCGGCGGCCTGGCGACTGGCCTCGGGTTGATGGCCATTCCGGGCCTTGGCCCTGTCGTTGCCGCAGGATGGCTGGCGGCCACCGCTGTCGGCGCGGTCGGTGGCGCCGTGGTCGGTGGGGCAGCTGGCGGCATTATCGGGGCTATGACGAAGGCAGGTGTCCCGGAAAACGATGCCCATGTTTATGCGGAGGGTGTCCGTCGCGGTGGAACGATGGTCACGGCCAGGGTCGAGGATAACCTCGCCCCGAATGCCGAACAGATCCTCAAGCAATACAACTCCGTCGACATCGCTGACAGACGCTCTGAGTACGAAGCCAGCGGCTGGACCGGTTTCGATCCAGAGGCCGACGTCTACCCTGAGGAAGACCTCCGCCGGGTCGGACGCGGGCGCGATCTCTGATGTAAACCGCGGGGCGGCGAAAGCCGCCCTGTCCTTCTCTTCGATCCGATCGATCTACCCGAGCGCCTAAGCGGCTAGCGACCCTTGAGGTCGACCCAGGCGGGAGCATGGTCGCTTGGTTTCTCCCATCCGCGCAATTCAACATCGACGCCAGCTGCGTGAATCCGGCTGGAAAGCGCCGGACTCACCAGAAGATGATCCATGCGCAAGCCGGAGCTGCGATCGTAACCGCCCTGGTAGGAGAAATTCCAGTAGGTGTAGATGCCTTTTTCCGGATGCATTGTGCGTACGGCGTCGACCCATCCGCTGGCCAACATGTCAGCATATGCCTTGCGACTCTCGGGGAAATACACCGCGTCTCCAACCCAGCGCTGCGGCACCACCGCGTCTATTGGGGTTGGGACGACATTGTAGTCGCCACACAGAACCGTCGCCACGTTTTCCTGGAGCAGCAGGTGTCCGTGGGCAATCAGACGGTCGAACCATCTAAGCTTGTACTCGAATTTTGGTCCCGGCGCCGGATTGCCGTTTGGCAGATAAAGACAGCCGACGATCAGACCATCGACCTCGGCCTCGAGATAGCGGCTGTGCGTGTCGTCCGGGTCGCCCGGCAGACCGCGTCGCCGTTCCAGGGGCACTCGTCCGCGAGCCAGGATGGCAACACCGTTGTATGATTTCTGACCGTGCCAGATCGCGCCGAAACCGGCGTCCTCGATTGCGTTGACCGGGAATTTCTCGTCCGATGTCTTTAATTCCTGCAAACAAACGATTTCGGCAGGGGTTTGGGACAGCCATTTCAGCAGCACAGACAGCCGACCGTTTACACCATTCACATTGAACGTTGACACACGGGTCATTGTCGATCGCATTGCGCCACCTATTGTGTTGATCTCGGGGGTGGATGACGTCGCCGCATGATATCGATAAGGCTGCTATGAAGATCATCCCAATTTTCAATTATGTCTTTGTCGGTAATGCCTTCTGCCTATGCTTCAATTACGAGCCGTTTCGCGAGTTCCGTTATGACGGCATTGTCCACGCGCCGGCCATCAAGCAGACCGTTTCTCTCCATCCACAGGTGTAAAAGCGAACGGCGCGCTGACATATCACTTTGGCGCTCCCGAATTCTCGATCGCATAGACAACAATTCGCCAGAGGCTTTCCCTCTCTCCATTCCACCTAGGCAGAAAGTTGACGCCGCGCGTGTTCATTTATTCATAAGCTCATGCACGCTTTTCCGTTCCGGTTGTCGTGGCGAGTGCCGGAGACGTTGCAAAAGTTGCTCCCGCGCGACTGGCGAAATTCCATTCCTGTCGACAGGAGCGCTGCCTACGCTAGATCGTTGGCGAGGGCTCTCGACAGGGTCAAGACAACCAGAAAGAAGGCTAAACCTGAAGATGCTCGAGCCGCGTTGAAGGGCTGGGCATTCTTCGCCGTTCTCATGGCCGGCATCTTTGGCGTGGCCCATGCCTTAATCGAAGTGTAAGTGACTAACGATCCCGTCCGGTTAGCATTCCATCCTTCCAGTCACACCGACCGTGGCCCGGCGCCTGGGGACGATCATTTCACAACTGCTTCAACCCGCGTAGCGCATCCCGCGCGTCGGCTCGCGCCTCGCTTGCTTCCGGATAGACGGCATAGGCCGGATAGTTGAATTCCCGGGCGCGCCTTCCACGACCTCCAGCTGCCCCGCCTCGATATGGGAAGCTGCGGCGCCCATGTACCTTCCGCCGGCGGCAAGGATGTACTTCAGCACGAGCGGACCAAGACCGACCATCAATCCCGGTCCTCCGAAGGCAGAGGAACTGGTACCATTCTGGCGACGTCAGGCGTCTTTTAGGAAGCACCTGAAGTACCCGTGCAATGAACATATGGAACTCCGCCATGTAGTTGCGCAAAAACTGCTCGGTGGATTCAACCGTCACTTCGCCGCTATCCGTGATCAGGCCCGGCGTGAACTGTATATAGGCTTCCGGGGCATTCATTTGCGGCGAATTGCAAAAGCTCAGCACGCTCCGCAGGTTCTGCTGGGCCACGGCGGTTCCGATAGTGCCGGGCGAGGTCCCAATGACGGCCGAGGGCTTGCGAGCGAAGGAATTCTTTCCATAAGGGCGGCTTGCCCAGTCGATCGCGTTCTTCAGCCCGCCTGGGATCGAGCGGTTATACTCGGGTGTTATGAAAAGCACTGCCTCCACAGCGGCGATGGAGTCTTTGAAAGTGCGCGCGACAGGTGGAAAGTCGGCATCGTAGTCGTAGCTATAGAGCGGCAAATCCTTGAAGGAAATCTCCGACATCTCAAGCTCTGGCGGGGCGAGCTGAACGAGTGCTTTTGCAAGCTTGCGATTGATCGAGGCATTGGCGAGGCTGCCGATCAGGTAGCCGACCTTATGCGTGGTCATGAAGCCCTCCGGCGTTTCCCACCGACCCAACCAGCAGTATCCGCTTAATCAAGGGTAGGAGCCAGTAAAATTTCGTCAGGTGTCCAAAGCCAATCACAAGCTTTGGATATCAATCTTGGCCGGGCAGGCAAGGCATTCGCCACGTCGGCGTGCTCGGCGATATGGCAGTCATACCGGTCAAATGCCCCGTTGACGGCGACCCTTTTTAACCAGCAATCATATCCCGCGGACGGCCACCTCGATACGTTCTTGTGGATTGTGCTAATCGCCGGCCTCCTGTGGCTGGGGTCGCTGCGCTTAAACGCAAGCCATTGATCCGGTCACTCTCCTGGCCGGAAACATGGATCGGCCCGCTCCGTCGCTGGCACTTCCGATTACGGCAAACCCATAAGTTGACTCAGTGCGGTTTCTGCAGGCGCGGGCGCGCAGGCTTGGACGCCGATGCTTCCTCGGTTCTTCGCGGCCATAGTGATGGTTAGCGTATGGACCCACTGGGGAATGCCGGATAGCCGCGATGGTTGGCGTAAGCAAGATTTCGCGCGTTTGCAGGTCCAGCGCCCCCGCTTGCGGCCTTTTCTATACTGAGCGATACTCTTTGGGGAAAGCTTGGGTTGTTGGGGGTGAACTATGCCAATTTACGACGTCGCAGAGATGTGCCTCGATCGAATTGTTAGATCGAAGGCAATCGAAGCATGTAGTCCAGACGCGGCTGCATTGATCATGAATTCACGCAGGTCAATCTCCCAAAAATGGGAGACAGATTGGATCCGCGTGACTGACGAAAATGGTGGGCGAGTATTCGCGTACACAATCGCCGATGATGGGGCCGACGATCCCTGTGTGTGATGCGCGGCGGACCTGAAAAGCGGGCAGTCCGTCGGGCGCCATTCCGGGCAGCCTGCAACGGAATTGCCCAGTTCAACGATTGGATGACGTGGCAACAACTCGCCGGGCAAGACCCCAGCCACCTTTAGCCCGGCGAGCCTGCTGCCTAATCAGGAGCGTGATCAGGCCCGGGATGACCCGGTGCCTGGTCCAATGCAAGATCGCTGCCAGCGCCCCTGTCCCGAAATGGGACGGCAACGCCATGTCGAGCGCCTTGTGTTTGTTTTGGGGGTCAACACCACGGTGCGCCAGTGCGCCTTGTCGAAGACATTGACCAGTAGGTCGTCAGGCTTGTCGGTCATTAATGGCCCCCCTCCTTCATATGCATGCTTCGCGCATATTTGCATTGGCGCATACGTCGACCAGCCGGCGGGCCGTGCTCACAAACAGCCCGTCGGTTATTCCCGGCTCCTATTCACATCCCAATCTATAGGCATCGGGCCGCATGGAGGACCGTCATGGAAGCAGTTGGCCTTTACCGGTGCCCAGGAATTCCACCATTTGCCTGCATCGTAGAGCGGGCCAAGGCTAGTTACATCAGCCAGGACGCCTACAGATCCGGCGGCTACAAGCCAGACTTCGACGCGTTGCCTTGGGAGGCTGAGTACAGGGCCGCAAAGCAAAAAGCCTAGGAGGGAAGCTCGGTTTTGGCGGCAGGCTGAACCGAACCCCGCCCCCTTTACCATCGAGCGATGCGGGCAACGGACGGGCGTTCGCACGAGCTTTTTCGATCGTCGCGAAGCCTTTGCCTCCTGCTGGTTCCCGTGCGGTCTCCGGAGATGACGGGTGGCGGGTTTGCTGCTGATCAGACTATGCGCAACAGCTCGCGCAGGCGGACTGGCAATCTCGGCGAAGCCTGCAACTCAACACAGCTCGCCTCCCAGCGCTGCAGATACTCGGCAATCGGGATACCGGTACGACCGGGCCAGCGATTGAGTGAGCCCAGTGCCTCGACGCAGCCTGGTGCGCGGTCGTATTCGGCGAGGATGGTCACCGACATCGCCTGGGCGAAAGGATTGAGGCCCGGTGTTTCGATTTCGCTGCGATTGTCCGCAAACCACGCCGCGGCGTTGCCCGTGAGCGCTTGGCTGTCGGCCAGCGTGGTATAGCCTCGGATAATGTTCTGACGATACCCGGCAATGGCATCGCCGAAGGCGTTGTCGCCGGCGAAGGGCGGGTTCTGCTTCCAGTCCATCGCCAGGCGGCCCAGCCCGCGCAGCGAGAAGGCTTCGACCATCGCTTCCTCGAGCCACTGGCAGGGTGGTGACGGCTTGGCCTCGGCCTGCCAGCTGTTGGCGGTGACGTGGCCGAGCTCATGCCCGAACTGGTAGGCAAGCTTCGACCAGTCGCGCTCGCCAATATCCACAATGATCCACGCCATGGTGCTGCCGTCCGGATGCAGCCAGACGGACGGTGGGCCTGACGTATGCTCGTCGACGCGAAGCCGGGTCGGCTGGCGATCGGAGACCAGGCGGACGCCATCCAGGCAGGCGTGCCGCATGCGCTCTACGACTTGCTCAGCTGCGCGCGGCAGCATGTGGCCCCAGTTGCCTGCGAGTTCGATGGGGGCGGAGAGTAGGGAGGTGGCGGTAGGATAAGGCGATGTGGTGGCCGCGCCGCTCGTGCCCCAACCGCCTGACTGAGTCAGCGTCGCAGGGGCTAGGCTTCCGGCTGCTGAGCCCGCAAACAGGGTAACGAAATCCCGTCGCCGCATTTCGATTCCTGATGTCCGATCCATCATAATGAGGAGCATCATGCGAAAATCACAGAGCGTGTCCGTGAGTGGGAACGCGCACTTCGACCTCAGGGTTCCACACTGTTTGACTAGGTAAGCCGAAAGCACGAGGTGTCCCCCCTGGGCAGAGCTGAGCTACTCCCAAGGATCGCCTCGGATCGGCGCGCCGATGGGCAGCTGATAGCGGACGGATGGTGCAGTCCCATTCAGGATGGAACGCGTAGCCGCGTGTCTTCATCCCGGCTCCGGACGTGAGCCTTTTTGATAAGTCGCGCTATCGACGTGCCGGGCGGATAGTGATGGACGTGGAGCACTAGGCCCGTCGCCGAGCTTTTGCTACTCGACCTTCTATACCCGGACACCCGTTCCATTTGAGCCGCCGCCATCGCGATGGTCAGCTCGCGGGCTTTCGGATAGCGCTCGCGCACGATCGCGCCAAGCCATTGGCGGAGACCTGCGAGACTGCCTCCAGACCGCACCATCCTTGCCCGCGCCCATCGAGCTCCGAGCCGACCAACTCTCACTTTTGCCGAATCCCGCTCGCAATGCGAATTATGTGTTGTGACGGGACTCTTAAGTTCGCCAGCTGTCGCAGCGCGTACCGCACTGGAAGCCCTACCATTCTGTTGAAGGTGGGAACTGCCGCACCTGCTCGGTGAGTCCCCACTCGGAACAGATTACCGAGAGCTTCCATTTGCTCGCAACATCCAATTGCGCAATGCGTTCCTGCCGGACAGTAAACCACGCATCTAATTCCGCGACGTCGCCATCGAAGTGGTCGACGGGCGAAATTCTTCGTAGAACTAATCCGAATCCGTCGAGCAACATTACAAGATCGTGAAAAAGTCTCTGCTTCTCGTAAATCGGATATAGGTGTGCTTCCAACTGCAAGCCCAAGCATCCGCTGAGCAGATCCCCAAATCCTTTGAGAATTTCAAATTCCGTCCCTTGCGTGTCTATTTTGATAACATCAGGCGGCGGGACTTCGCCGGCCAGAAATAATTCTAAATAGGTTTTCACCTCGACATCAATATTCGACATTATATCAAACGCCGGTCTCACCGAATATCGATCGAGGAACGTTCGATTAGGCAAACGCGTCGACGAGCAACCACTACTTTTGGTCAAATACAAAGTCGATATACCAGAGGCTTCGCCGAGAGCGCTCTGAATTACCACGACCTCCGCAAACCTGTTCGAGCTTTTCCTAAGTTCAACTGCCCTTGCCGGGTTTGGTTCGAACATCACCGCAACAATGCGATCCTCAACTTTTGACCATGACTGCTGAAGGCCACCGGCCGCTCCGATATCCGCTACCACGAGGTGTTTGCCAAGATCTAGATCGCGCCCCGACCGACTAGTCCACGACCTCCAGCTGTCGGCGGTTCTCACTTCGGGTCTTGCAGGCACAGATGCTGGAACTGAAGCGTCGATCATGTTGAGGAATCTGTCCGGAACAATCGCAAAACCACCTTTGAAACTTTGAGACGTGTTGGCACGATCTATTCTTAATCGGGATAAATCATCGGAAAAATCGAAGTCTCCTATGAGAGACGCATTAACTTCTTCAAGAGAATATGGAAACATTTTTCTTATAAATTCATCTTCGCTTAGTCTAAATTGCGTACCATGGCCCGTCCCCAACGAACTTTCCGCCCATTGAATGGACTGAGTCTTTCGTAAATTCTCGAGAGCCAGGTTTCGATCCATCGCTTTAAGATGAAAGAGGAACAGGCTTCTGTTTACCAACTGAGGGTACTGGCAACTATGAAATCCAGGATCCCACGTCAGTGGAATCCTAGAGATTAGAGGTTTACAATAATCTGCAGCAAATCGAACGTACCGCCTTTGAGACAATATCGGGCGACTTAGGTTGATATTCGGCTCCACATTCTGCAGATGCTGCACCTCGACACCAAGGGCAGTGACAAACTGGTCACACTGCCGCCCCACGAAATCTACGAGTCCGGCAAACAGCGCTGGATCCGGAATCAATATCTCATCAACGTCCGAGAATATCACCGCGTCGTAGTAGCAGAGCAAACTCGCTTGAAATCTGCTTACAAATGCCGATCTTTGGTACTCATCAAATTTGTCTCGAGGGACACGAACGGTATTTGCACGTCCTAAGTTATTTGTACTCCCATCGTCCGACCCGTGGTCTAGAACGAATAGGTTTTCTTCACCGACGGCCCGCCCGTAGTGCCGTCGCCAGATTGGCAGGAACACTCTCTCGTTGTATACCATCGTAACCGCGGCGATCTTTAGCTGCTTTGCCACGTCAGGTTCGCGAAGCGTGAACCTCTCCCACGCGCCGCATTCCGTGCGCGAAAGAGTGATCCGCCCATCAGATTCTGCACTGAGAAAGGCGCCTAGCGCCTTGAGTGCAATCTGGCCTCCGTCAAGACGCACCACTTCAAGAACGGTTGAAGTTGCGGTAGTTCCCGCTCCCAACGGCCCTACAATAGACCAGGAATGGTTGGTTGAGCAGGCTATCGGGTGAAGCGTCGTCAATACGACGTGCATGATTTGGGCGCGCGGTCCATCAAACACGAGTCTCGCATTCGGCGGGCTGATTGCGGGGGAGCCGTGCCGCAACTCACCTGTCGTCGGATCAACATTCAGAACGGTTCCGTGCGTCGTGAACACACGCATCGGCGATCCTGGTTGTTCTGTCGGCACGCCATCCTCCGATACCTAGCAGTTCATTCGGCCCTCTACCTACTTCAAATTGGTCCTTCTCGGAATCGAGTTTAGCACTGGAAGTGGCCATAGACTTCGACTTCCGATAAGTGCAGATACTCCCTTCGTGGAATCGAAATCCGCACGAAGCGGATCAGGACCGGTTCCTCGGCGCTCCACAGCAATGGGCGGCCGCTGCTGCACCCGCCAAAGACCTGCCCGGGCTCGGTGCGGAAGAGCAACGTCCATCGCTCTCCATCTGTTGATCCCTCCACAATCAGTGGCGAGGCTCGTCGCTGCATCCACTCTGGAATATTGTCACGATTGAATATCCTAATAGCTAACACTTGAGCTAGCTGTTCAAGGTCAACCATCCACCACGGATTTTCGGTATTGTTAGTGTGAAATCCCAGCACTTTCGCTGGATTTCCGTTTGCGGCATTCCCCGCGTCTTCCTCCACGGTGCGGCCATTGGACCATTGACTCACGGAACTTTGAGTGGCTCGCTTGTTAAGCGCGAGATTCGGCAGCGACAGGTCTATGCGCGGTTGCGCCTCAAGCTCGCGGACCGGCTGGTAGCCCCGCAGTCTACCAACTTCGAGATAGTGGTGCAGCGGATCCTCGAACCACCCTTCGCTTATCTCCATTGCGGCGTCGATGTATCGGTGCGCGTACCAGACGGAGTCGAAGGTGATGGCAGACCCCTGCGCCGCCCTCGTCGGCAAGCCGTTGTCGTAGTTCTCCCTCGGCACACGCAGGAAAGGAGCGGCGGTCTTCAGCAGCGCGACCTGATTGCGCGATATTTCTTTCCATCTGCCTGATATCCGTTGGTGATATTCCAGGCTCTGTTCCTCAGGCAATCCATAGTTCAACGGAAATAGAAAGTATCTATAGCGAATGTCGTCAACCGGCAGCAGATCGATCTCGCGATGGTGCGCTGGATTGTAGAAACCACTGAGTGGAAGAAAGATCGTCTGCGCTCGGGAAAGCCACGCCGCTAACCAGGAGAACGTACTGACCGCAACGACAATGTTCTTTGCGGAACGAATCAAATCGAAGTCCGCCCTAGGCCCTTGGCTGTCGTAAAATATAGCTTTCGGGAAGCGAGATTTAAGCTGTCGTACGTACTCTGAATCGGCGAGCTGTCCGGCAAACACCGGATTTAGCCCTGTCGAAGCGATCACATCCTCATAAAACTCTATTGGAAGCAGTGGATAGTGGGGTACACCCTGAAGAATTTCAGCGGTACGAACATTAATCAGCAAGTCACTTTCGCCGATTTTCCGCGAGGGGGGACTGTAAGGGAAAAGCGGTTGATAGACGTGAGGCGGCTCAAGGAACTCCATCCTCTGCAGATGGTCGGCCATCATTATGCGGACCGACTCGCTCCGGTTCGCAAGAACGCAAATCTCATTAATGTGAGGCCGGAAAGCGTCCCAGGTCCATAGATCTATATTATCAAAAAAGTGTTCATTCTGCGTATCGTCGGGAATTTCCAGATCCCACTCCGGAATCGAAACGTTAACAATGCTACAATTCGCAACCCGCTTAGATATTGTTAGAGCACCCATATACTGGATCATTTTATTTGCTAAATTGCCTCGATGCCTCATAACGACTACGCGCCTGCGCGTAAAGTGATTATCTTTCGTCAACTGCATCATCGCGCCACACGCCTCCGTAGTCCCCGTCCCGCCATACTTACTGACGGATTTTCGAACCCCACATCAAAACTGTTTAACAGTTGCACCACCTTGCGCAATATTCTTCAACTGACAGAAGTGTTGCAGGTTATTTTTCAACCTGTTGTTCTCCGGGTCCAAGTTCAGCGCCCTTTGTCCCCATTCCACGGCGCGGTCCATGACATTGAGGCGCCATGCCGCGATGGCGCCAAGGTCGTACAGCCGAAACCCCCAGCAGTTCGCGTCGTCAAGGTAACTACCTGTGCGGTAGGTCTTTTCGATCCCATTGGTGCTGGCCCAGAAGAGATTCAACCAGTCGGCCTTGCCATGAAACTCTTCGGCCAGGTCAAGCCAGATCTCGCGCCGGTGCGGTGCTTCCATCCTCGCCTTGTCCAGCCAGGACAATTTCTGCTCTGGCCGCATGCGCGCGATATAGCGCATCGCCTCGGATCGTTCTTCCGCCCACTTGCTTGTCGGCAATTCAAGGTAGCGCTCAAGCAGTTGAACGGCCCGCTCTTGTTGGTTGGCCCACATCAAGTCCCGCCCGAGCCAGAAGCAGATCTGCGCGTCGTCGGGATCTTCCTTGTGCGCAACCTCCATCAGTGGCAGGTAGCTGCTCCTTGTTGGCTTGGTGAGGTCCTGCACTTCGAACATGACAATGTCGTTGCTGTTCGTGGTGACCTCTCGATCGCCGGTGAAAAACAAGGCCTCATGCACTGGCCGCTTGAAACGATATCCCCAGCGATGGTGAAAATTCTTCGCCGGCCAGCTTCGCAGCGGCGTAGGGTCATCGACACTCGATCTGTAGACCGTCTGGCAATAGAGGGCTGTCGTCTCGGGCGTCCAGGCCGCCTCGAGCTTCGGCCGCCAGCCGGGCTCGAGAAATCGATCCATGTCCATTGTACAGCAGACATCGACGTCGGGCGGGATTAGCGCCATGGCTGCGTTGCGGGCATCGTCGAAACGCCACGGGCGGACCGCTATCCGGTGCACGGTAACGCCGGCAGCGGTCAGCCGCGCCACCGTGTCATCGGTACTGCCGGTGTCAGCGACAATGCGATAATCGGCGTCGACGGCCGAGTTGGCCCAGCGCTCCACGTTTGCGGCCTCATTCAACGCTATGGTGTAGACGGCGACTTTCACCAGAAACCTTCCATAGGATCTATGAGCGAAAGGAGTATGTTCGGTAGACAAAACGTATCGGCCTGGCGATGTATGGATTGGTATCGATCATGGTAAGAATTGACTTCATCTCTTCATAAGGATCAACACCGATCGAGCGAAGATACGAGTAAAATGCACCCGTCTCGTGATTGCTTACTTGGGTATGCCGCATCAGAAATTCATCGACGATGCCCGCTGTCCAGCGGTCCGCGAGGTGATGACCCCAATATAGATCCAGTCCCCATCCTGAGATCGATAGGTCAAAGGAATGGAGCATCTCCTGCAGGAAGGCGCGCCTGAAGAACGGGGCCATGACCTCGACCCAATTGGTGGTCCGCAGCTTGAGGCCGGGATGCTCGCGTGTCAGCCCCATCGCGTCGATGCAATCCGGGGTCAAGGCGGGTTGAGCAAGATCAAGCGAATATTCTTCGCAAATTGCAAAAAAAGCATCCGGATTGAAAAGAAGTTCTATATCGTCATCAAGAAATAAGGCCCCCTCATAGACGTTATGAAGGTCTGTAGCCTCGAAGAACCGTTTAGCGCCGTGCATTTTTGATCGGCCGCCCGCAAAAACAATTTCGGCCCTATTTCGAAGAATATCGTCCCGGTGTGGCGTAGCGTAGTAATTTATCGCGAGGTCGTACTGGCGCTCCCCTTGCGGGATCTCGGAAAAAAACGAAGGGCGACGCTTCGATCCGGCGCGTATCAGGACGAGATATCGCCTCGGGTCCCTCGGGACCGATAACAGCTGAATATCGTTCGAATTCTCAAACATTGAACCGACGGTTCTCGCTCAGATTGTTACCGAGTATCCCCAGTTCCCGCGCACTTGCGTATGGCTACGAGACCACCCATCAGCTTGGCGCGATTCAACTCGTAGTGGCTGTCGAAGAACAGGATTTCGGCGAACTGACCGGCAAGCGCGCTCACCCCCAGCGGATCGACCGAACGCGCGCTGCCCTGCTCCTTGATCTCACGCAGCAGGGTCTTGGTCAGCGTGATCTTGCTCGCGTCTTCACCGGGCGGCTGCCAGTCGAGGTCTTCGATGAAGTACCAGCCACTCGGTTTAAGCAAGGAAAAGAATTCGCGAAGCGTAAGCTGTTCCCCAAAGGACGCGTGGCTGCCGTCGTCGATCACCACGTCAAGTGACTCAGGCTCGAGTTTCGCGGCGATTTTGCGCAGGTCCTCCGCCCTAGACTGATCGCCGACAAACGACCTGAACCTATCATTGTTCAGATGGGAAAGATCGTTGAGGTCGACGCCGATCACTTGGCTAAACGGAAAGTACTTTTGCCAAAGGCCCACCGATGCTGGTGTGGCCCGATCGTCGATCGCCGCGCCGCGGTGCTGTACGATCTCCATAATACGCTGCACCGCAAGCCGGCGGCTCGACAGCAACCGATCATAGACGCGAGCATAGCAGTGCCGGTTGCCTGTGTGTCGATTCTTGTCGGTCGGAAATTGGTCGGCAAGCTTCGTTAGCGAGGAAAATCCGGCGAGGGGATCCATCAGCGACGAGATCAACGGCGCCCCTTCGCCGCCCAGCCGGGCCTCATTGCGCGCCGTCCACAGATGGACGCCGAACACCCGCTCATCGTTCAGATAGTCGGCCAAGTCCGCTATCGGCTTCTCGAACCGGTCGATCTCGGTCCAATCGATGGTGTTGAAGAACATTGGGCTGAACACCCATTCTCGCAGTTCGGCTCCCGCGCTGGAGGCAATGTAGTCGGATAGAAGCTTGGGGCCGATGTCGCCGAACTCCTTGCCGCTGGCGTCATGGAAGCGCGAGATCGACAACTCATACAGGGCCCTGAGATGACTGCAGTAGGGTCTGGCATAGATGACGTTACCGCAAACAAAATGACCCTTGTGCGATCCGCGCCATTGCAGATTGAAGAAATGATCGCCGCGGAACGGGAAGGCTCGCAGAAGGATGATATCGGAATCCATCCATAGCCCACCATGCTCGTAAAGCAGGGCGTAGCGAAAGATATCGCTGAAATACCTGATCTCGGAGCCGGCGACGATCCGATCGAACAAGGCTCGCGGCATGACGTCGTCGGCATTGCGGAGTTCGACCCCGTGCGGGACGAGGAATTCGAGCTTCTCCGGTGCGAAGCTCCACACCCGCACCGGATGGCCCGCTGCCCGCATCGACGTCGTGGCAGCGATCAAAGTACGATGCTCGGCCTTGTCGGACATTACCTGGTAGAAGCAGTTGATCTGCGGAAGCGCGGTACCGTCGCTGCCAAGGAAGCGGGAAATCCGCGCGTCGAACTGGTGCGATCGTTCCCGCCGTTCCGGCGGAGAATCGACGTCGCGCAGGAACGGCGCGAGCTCATGGAAGATGTCGTCTGCCGACTTCATTCCGCCAGGGCCGAGGTCCTTGCCTTCCGACGGCGCCTGGCTTGCGTCGCCCATGGCTCCGTTGTCAGCACAGTCAGGCTTGATCCCTGCTTTGGTTGGCGCAGCGCCATGCCCCGAGACCAGCGTCACCCTGGACGCCGTGCCGGCCGCACCTGATGGCAGGCTATCCACGTCGTCCAACATCGACCTAACCTCCGCCTCGTCGACGGTCGCGATCCAGGATTCGCTGTCGGTGACGCTGTAGGAAATCACCAAACGCCTTTCGTCAGGGTGCCACGCCAGCCCGGCAGCAAATTCGACGCCCTTTTTGTCGAAGAAGAACGGCCGGCTTACTTTTCGCAAGGTGTTGGCTTCATCGAACCAGACGAACCGATGCAGGTAGTAACGCCGCTTCTCGGCGGCCCGCCACTGGACTTCATGAATCAATGCAAGCCACCCGCCGGCAAATGCGATCAGCTGTGTTCCACCCCTGAAACTCTTCGCTGCAATTGCGGGAGGAGTCTCGCTGAGAGTCGAGCCCCGCTCGTCCACGGTCCGGGTGGGATCGCAAAGGTAGATGAATTGCAACGCCTCTGCCCCTCCCCCCACCGTGCCTGGCTTGACTTGCGGCATCCAGTTCTTCTGGTGCAGCCGCGGCCCCGCCGGGCGGAGTACGCGCCAGTCGGTGAGCCGGCAGGAAGCGTCCTCATCAATGCGCGCGACGATCTGCTCGCACCAGCCCTCCTCCGTCAATTCGCGCACGCACGAGACGCCCCATAGCGCATCGCGCCAAGCGAACAGGCGCATGTCCTCAAATCCGAGAACACGGTCGTTAGTGGGTTCCGGCATATCGGCCGGCGGCAAAACCTCGCTTGCGGACTGAATGGCGAGCTCATCACTTAATCGGAGAAGGAAATTGCGCGTGTGAACCGGCACTCCACCCGGCGTGTCGTATTGCAGGTTGTCTTCGGCCAGCGTGTAATTCACCGTTCGCTGCAAAAGCACGATCCGGTCGCCCAATCGAGCCACCGACTGGTTTGACGACCGATAGCCATCGGGCGCCGTAAAGCCGACCGGACGCGCGCTAAAGGACGGCATCATTGTCTTGGCGGACTTCACATAGAAGAACAGGTTGGACCACGCCAACTCCCTCGGGCCATCGTCGATTGTCCGGTTCAGCGCCAGCCAGTTGCATGCCGCGAAACCACGGTCCTTGCGCACGGGGTCGCGCGCGTAGTTTGCCGCTATCGCAAACTCTTCCACCATGCCTGTCGTGTAGATGTAGTCCTCGATAAACAGGATGTCCTGTTCCGGCCGCTTAATCGCCAGCCCCGCTTCCGAAAACAGGGCGCTGGCGTGGTTCATCCCTTTGTCGCGGTAGAACCGGGCCAGGTCATAGAGCGGCTCGGCTCGTTGCGGCCGTTGATTGAAGGCGGCAAGCGCCTGCTCAATGAAGCCGGGCTCGTCGCCCAGTTTGCGCAGGCAGCGAGCCCCCTGAAGGCGGGCGTTCCACGCCTCCTCGTCCCAGCCGCCCATGGCGGCGCGTTTGGCGTAGGCCACCGCGGCCTCCGCGGTCCGGCCGGCATCGCGATAGGATTGCGCCAGGTAGAACCAGTAGCGCTGATTTTCCGGATCCTTTTCGAGGGCTTCCAGCAGAAGCTTCGCATCACGTTCGAATTTGTCGACGCGGTTCGATCCGCTGGCGTGGTCCTTGTACCAGGCACCGCGCAGCTCCTGCACGCCCCCAGGCACATCGAGATATTCGTGGGTCACACCGTAATAGCGCGCGCCGGCGTCGCGCCTGACCAGGCGCGTGTTCCAATAGGCCAAGCCGGACTCCGACCGCTGCAGCAGCCGATAGCCCGCACTGTCGAGCCGCGATCGGAAGCCCGCGTCCTCGACCATCAGCTCCATGTCGGCGTCGTCAAACAGCAGATAATCGTAGGCGAGTGGCGAGGCATAGGCGTGATCGAGCGCTGCGTTGCGCGCCTGCTCGAAATTGTGGAATGGGAATTCGTGCAGCTCGCCGGGCAGGTTGCGAGCAGCGAAGAACGATTTGATGAAATCCTGGGTCCCGTCGGTCGAGCCGGTATCGCCGATGACCCAGCAGTCAATGTGGTCGACAACCGCACCGAGACAGCGTTGAAGGTTCGCCATCTCGTTCTTGACGATCATATTGAGGCAGAGCCGCTTGCCGTTTGTCATTCGTGATCCATCGGCCTTCAATGCGACTGTCGGCGACAGGAACGGTTCGCGTGTCGCCGCGCTTGCCGGATCCGTTTCGATGCGGATTCGCCGAGCCTGGACCGCTCATGCCTTCGCCCGCTGTAGCTGTCCACTTGCCAGTCCGGCTGCGCAACAGCTTCTATTTCAAAGATCCGATCACTCCTTCTCATGGATCCTATAGGTCGTTCTCAGGAAACCGCGCTTAACCTTGTCCACAGTGGTTAGCAGCCAGCCGTCGGGCCAGCGGGCGGCAACGGCGACCGTGAAAGGAGGCTGCTTGAACTGCAACGCCGGCATTCACCGCTCCGTCCGGTCTGACCGGTAAGTTCTGTATTTCGCCGCCATTTGCAGGCTGCCGTCAAGGCCGAGGCACCAGCGTCCGCTGAGACATTGCCAACCCGTCTGGCTGCGCCATCGTCGATAATTTGCATGGAAGATGGAGACCTTCAATTGCTGTCTAAAGCAGGCAGGATTGCAAGTAGTCCTATTAAACATCTGATTGTCATACCGATTCTCCAAGCCATCTCCCCTGCAATTGCCAAAGCGGCACTACCTCGTTCGAGCTAATTTAGTAGTTGCTTAATTTATAGTTTACAATTTGCTAATTTTCGAATCTACTAAACCGCGGTGTTGAGGGGCCCTCGCAGTTTGGACGGCCGAATGCCGGAATATCTGCGAAATTCTTTCTTGGGAGTTGAGTTAGAAGGGTCTGGGTTATCAAGGACGTTTCGCGGATTGGAAGGCGCGTCCACCGGGCACGCCAGTTATATGTCGCGACCATGTCCCCCCTTGGTTTGGAGGCGGACGACTTCCCATTCCCTTAAGAATTGTCGCCGAGGCATCGGCGCCATCGTTGATGGGAGTGGGTGTTGGGTCGAGTCTTGCCACGTGCGCACGGGAGGGGTGCACAGCCTCGGTTCGGCTGGCCGCAAAACCATCAGCCGGCCGATCGCCCGGAGTTCGGTGAGCACCAATATGCGCGCGAGGCAGACCCCGCCGCGCTGGACGCAACCGGCATTCAGCCTGAACCCGCCCTAAACCAGACCGGCTTCGCCATCGGCCGCGTACGCGAACTCGGCGCGGACCCGGCGGTGGCGACCTCGATTGTCGCAGATCACTTGTCGTTCAACGTCATTCATTTGAAGGACGACGGCTTTCCAATCCCGGAGTTTCCTGACGAGCCGACGCCGAGCCTTCGGCGTAGCCTGGAGGGATTGCGTAGTGGGTGGGATGACATCGCCTGCCGACCGGCGGTGCCGTGGTACAGCACCCCGTTTCGGACGGCGCAGATTCATTTGCAGACAAGCGCTGGAAACGATCGGCCAGACGCTGCAACCGATGCTTTGGACATCGGCGGCAATCCCTTCATGGCAGTTGCGGGCGGCTCACGGCGGGGTCGTCCACGCTTCGCTGATCCGCCCCACGATGCGGCGCCGTTCGATGCCACGACGCCGCCAACCCGACAGAGACTATCCGCCCGCTCGATCGCGCCGACCTTGCTGGCGCAGCCGATCGGCGGCGATTGAAAATTGAGAGTGACGACAGAAAAACGCAGCGGCGCATTCGTCCGCTGACCACGGAGAGTATCATGAGCTATATAACAGGGTTTGCAGTCATGGAAGTTACCGTTAGAGGCGCCTTGCCCATCGGCGACACGACCGAAAATGTGCCCTATTTCATCCTGGACACGGCTAAGAGCGCCATCGTCGGTCAGGTCATCCTGCCCAAGGCCGTCAAGCGAAGCCTCGCTGTCGCTGTCACCGTCAAGGTTCCGGCCGCAGCCGGCTCATTTGCGATTGGTACGTTTGACGATGGCGGGAATTTCCAGGCCTGCAGCTTTCTCCGCGTAGAGAGCCCTTCTGTCCAACGACCCGACGGCGCCGTCGGTCTATCCGGAAGATGACCGTCCAATCTCCTTGTCGTTGTCGCGACCGCACGCCGGCCTAGCGTCGGGCGGTTTTTCCCTAGGATTGAGTTCAAAGCCAACAGGAGCCAGTCATGGCCCGTGCCTCTGAAATTCTCTTTGTCGATCCTTCAGTCTCCGATCTCAACACGGTTCTCGCCAATCTGAGGGCCGAAGTCCAAGCAATAGTGCTGGACGGCCGCCGACCGGCGGCACAGCAAATCGCCGCCGCGTTGTCAGGGCACGAAGGGCTCGACTCGGTCCACGTCATCGCTCATGGCGCGCCTGGCCGGGTTAGCTTTGCTGCAGGAGAGTGGTCGGCCGCCACAATGAAGGAAGATGCTGGGGATCTTGCTGCAATCGGCAGGGCGCTTGCAGCGGACGGCGAGCTGCGGCTGTGGAGCTGCGAGACGGCATCAGGGAATGCAGGCGAGACCTTCATAGGGGCTTTGGAACGGGCGGTCGGCGCGGACGTCCGTGCATCCCGGTCGCTGGTTGGCGCAGCCGCCCTGGGCGGCGCCTGGGAACTTTCCGAATCCTCCCCTCTGCCGCCAATCACTCCAGTCGGCGTGGCGAATTACGCGGGGGTACTTGAAGCGGGCGACCTGACGCTTACCGGCACTGTAGATGCGGGCAGCAGTAAAAGCATTAATACATATTACCTTATTGACACACAGAATACACCGGCTACTACAGACGACTCGGTTGTTGGTAGCTTTGTTCTTCCGTCCTCAGCTAATGTCGCCGCTCCAAATTTTGCGATAACTATAACAGTCCCTGATATTACTCACACGTATCTTATCTACGATTCGGGATTTCGCCTATACGGCACGCTTTCCCCTACCGTCCCCGCCACTAATCCTCAAACTTATACTTTCTTTACCGAGACCATCAACAATATCGGCGCCGCAGGCAACGACGGCGATCACTTTAAAAATGGCCAATTGACCATCGCGAGTAGTGGTGCTGTGGGTGCAACAGGCCCTGCAGGCCCGACCGGAGCCACGGGTGCTACCGGTGCGACAGGTGCCACGGGGGCAACTGGAGCGACGGGTTCGACCGGCGCCACGGGCTCAACAGGTGCGACTGGCGCAACGGGTGCTTCAGGTGGCACCGGCTCGACTGGTGCGACAGGCTCTACCGGTGCAACCGGAGCGAGCGGTGCAACAGGAGCCACGGGGGCGACTGGCGATACGGGTGCCACGGGTTCGTCTGGCGCCACAGGTTCGACCGGCGCGACCGGAGCGAGTGGTGCAACGGGCTCCACTGGCGCAACAGGCTCGACCGGTGCGACTGGCTCGACCGGTGCGACTGGATCGACTGGAGCAACTGGAGCGACTGGATCGACCGGCGCCACGGGTGCCACGGGTTCGTCTGGCGCCACAGGTTCGACCGGCGCGACCGGAGCGAGTGGTGCAACGGGCTCCACTGGCGCAACAGGCTCTACCGGAGCGACCGGTGATACCGGAGCGACTGGCTCAACCGGGGCCACGGGCGATGCCGGTGCGACAGGCTCGACTGGTGCCACGGGCTCGACCGGTGCGACTGGCTCGACTGGTGCCACGGGTTCGACCGGTGCGACCGGCTCGACCGGTGCCACGGGCTCGACCGGCGCAACAGGTTCGACTGGTGCCACGGGTTCGACTGGCTCGACCGGAGCAACGGGCTCGACAGGTGCCACGGGTTCGACCGGTGCCACCGGTTCGACCGGTGCGACTGGCTCGACTGGTGCAACTGGCTCGACTGGTGCGACCGGGGCAACTGGCGACACCGGCGCAACCGGAGCCACGGGTGCAACTGGTGATACCGGGGCGACTGGTGCAACGGGTGCCACTGGCGACACCGGCGCAACCGGAGCCACGGGTGCCACTGGCGATACCGGAGCGACCGGAGCCACGGGTGCAACTGGTGATACCGGAGCGACTGGTGCGACCGGGGCAACTGGCGATACCGGCGCAACCGGAGCCACGGGTGCAACTGGTGATACCGGAGCGACTGGTGCGACGGGTGCCACTGGCGACACCGGCGCAACCGGAGCCACGGGTGCCACTGGCGACACCGGAGCGACTGGTGCAACGGGTGCCACTGGCGACACCGGCGCAACCGGAGCCACGGGTGCCACTGGCGATACCGGAGCGACCGGAGCCACGGGTGCAACTGGTGATACCGGAGCGACTGGTGCGACCGGGGCAACTGGCGATACCGGCGCAACCGGAGCCCCGGGTGCCACTGGCGATACCGGAGCGACCGGCGCCACGGGTGCAACCGGCGATACCGGCGCAACAGGCTCGACTGGCTCGACTGGTGCCACCGGCTCGACTGGTGCCACAGGTTCGACTGGAGCAACCGGTGCGACTGGCGCAACGGGCTCGCAAGGTCCGACAGGCCCGACCGGAGGAACCGGTTCGGATGGTGGTGGAACCGGTAGTCATGGCAACAACGGCCACGGCAACGGAGAACAGCCCGCACCGGGCAATTCCGGGAACCATAACAATGCCGACAACAGCGGACATCAGGGACAGGGCAACTCTGCCGGTGGTCAGGG
Organism: Mesorhizobium sp. WSM4310; assembly: GCF_007003935.1. Taxonomy (NCBI): domain Bacteria; kingdom Pseudomonadati; phylum Pseudomonadota; class Alphaproteobacteria; order Hyphomicrobiales; family Phyllobacteriaceae; genus Mesorhizobium; species Mesorhizobium sp. WSM4310. The sequence continues at coordinate 15,936 of NZ_VFTA01000043.1, read as the reverse complement.
CAAAGGAAACGGGGGGCAAGCCGCGGTCACGTCCAACACGCTCGGGCTCAAGGACACCACACAGTTCCTGCAATCCGGCTCGGCTGACGGTAACAGTGATCCCGGCAAGAATGCGTCGTTCGGCCAACTGGTCAGCCTTGCGGCGACTTCGGTGACGACAGACCTGCTGAACGTCCTCAAGACAATCAGCGGATCTGGCAACAACCAGAACAAGCCTTCCGGAGCGAGCACGGATCTCACCTCGGATCAGACCAAGCCTGGCGCCGGCTACGCCAGCAACGACCACGCCGTCAAGACGTCCCTGAAGGATCTTTTGAAGCCGCACGAGTGAGCGGCGAATGGACCTGGACCATGACTGGTCCAGGGTTAAAACGGGCGCGCGGGCTTCGCTGGAAAGCGGGTCCGCGCGTCCAACATCCCGGACAGGGATTGGCATGAGAGTCGCACGGCGAATCAATTCGGAGTACAGTGGCGGCATGATCGAAACCCTCGGCAGGGACGCTTCGGCCCAAGAATTGTCGAGTTCGCTCTCGTGCCGGAAGACAAAGCCATGGTGAACCTCCCCGTGAACGCCGAAATCCAGGCGGTCCCGATCCAAGCCGGTTCTGCGCAAGGCGACGCGGCGGGCGGCGAAAGTACTATGGCGCGGATCCCTGGTGGTCCGGCCGAATTCGACAAGATCGGGCCGCGCCTCAAGGCGATGCTGCGAGCCGCCCGCTATCACGGTGTCGAGCTCGACCCGAACGAATTCAGGGCCGCGAGCGCCGTTCCGGCCGCCGCCGATCTGTCGCAGTGGGCGCAGGACGCCGGCATGTGGTCACGCGCCGTGCGCATCCGCTGGTCCCACCTTCTGCGCTTCCAGGACGCCGGGCCGGTCGTGCTTTTGTTCAACGATGGCGGCGCGGCTCTCCTCACCGGGGCGAGCGCCGAGCGAAACGTCGTCTTCCTGAAGAGTGCGGATGCACCCGACGATGGTGAGGCCGTCGCCATCGACGAGCTGCGGCTGTCGCAGGTGTGGACGGGCGAGGCACTGCTGGTGCGTGCCACGCGATCCTATGTCGCGGCGGACGCGCCCTTCACCCTTCGCTGGCTCGCCGAACTGGTGCGGCTCGAAAGCCACGCCCTGCGCGATATCACCATCGCCTCGTTCACGCTGAGCGTCCTTACCATCCTGCCGCCGCTCATCGTCATGACGGTGGTCAACAAGGTGCTGCAGTTCAACAGCATCTCGACGCTGGTGCTCCTATCGGCGGTGATCGCCGTGGTTTTCGCCTATGAGACACTGCTTGGCCATGCACGGCGGCTGATCATCAATGTCGTGGGCGCCCGTCTGGACACCAAGTTGCAGTTGCACGTCTTCAGCCGGCTGTTACGCCTGCCGCTCGACTATTTCGAGCGTCATCCGGCCGGCGAGACGATGTATCATCTCGCCCAGGTCTATCGCATTCGCGAGTTCCTGACCGGAAAACTCCTCAGCACGTTCCTGGATATGATTACGCTGTGCGTGCTGGTACCGGTCATGTTCTACATCAACCCTGCCCTCGCCTGGATCGTGCTGGCCTGCGCGGTGGTGATCATGCTGATCATCCTCGCTTTCCTGAGGCCGCTGCGCCGCAGATACCAGCGGGTGGTCGACGCCGAGACCTGGAAGTCGGCGGCACTGGGCGAGACTGTCGTCGGCATCAAGACGGTGAAGGCGCTCGGTCTCGAGCCGCAGCGCAAGGCGCTCTGGGACGAGCGGGTGGCCGAAGCGGGAAAGGCGCGTCTCGCCTTCGGACAGCTGGCAAGCTGGCCGCAGACCCTGGTCACGCCGATCGAACGCGTGATGGTGCTCGGCACCATGCTGATCGGCGCCTATCTCGCGATGAACGACCGCACCGGCTACATGGTTGGCGGCTTGTTCGCCTTCATGATGATCGCCCAGCGCGTGGCGCAGCCGCTGGTTGGCCTAGCGCGGCTGGTTGAAGACTACGAGGAGGTCGGTGCGGCGATCGGCGAGGCAGCGTCGGTCCTCAACCGGCCGCTGGAGAGCAGTTCGAATTCCACCGGCCTGAGACCCAGGCTGGTCGGCGAGGTCGTGTTCAGCGACCTGACCTTCAGCTATATCGCCACCAAGACGCCGGCGCTCGACCGGGTCAGCTTCCACATTCCGGCCGGCAGCATGTTTGGCATCGTTGGGCGCAGCGGGTCGGGAAAATCGACAATCGCGCGCCTCCTGCAGGGGATTAACCGCGACTACAGTGGTTTCCTTAAGCTTGATGGCGTCGACCTCAAGGAAATCAACCTGCGCCATCTTCGCCAAGGGCTCGGCGTGGTCCTCCAGGACAACTTTCTGTTCCGCGGGTCGATCCGCGACAACATCATCGCCGGCCGCCCAGGCCTGACGCTTTCCGACGCCATGCGCGCCGCGCACCTCGCCGGTGCCCAGGAATTCATCGAGCGGATGCCGAATGGCTACGACACCTACATCGAGGAAGGTTCGCCCAATCTGTCAGGCGGTCAAAAGCAGCGGCTGGCGATTGCGCGCGCGCTCATCCACGATCCGACCATTCTCATCCTCGACGAAGCGACCAGCGCACTCGACCCGGAGAGCGAGGCGGTTGTCAGCGCCAACCTCATGCGCATAGCCAGCGGGCGCACGATGATCATCGTTTCGCACCGGCTCGCCTCGCTGACCGAGTGCGACAACATCCTTGTCATGGATCAGGGCAAGGTCCTCGACGTCGCGCCGCACGCGACCTTGCTCGAACGATGCGCGCTCTATCGCCAGTTGTGGTCGCAGCAGAACCGGCACCTCGATGGCCGCCACGGCCGCCCGGTCGCTGTCCCGCCGCGGTTGGTTTGATCATGTCGCGCGCCTCATATTCGCATCAGGTCCGGTAACCCATGAGCAGCACCTCCCTCACCGCCCCTCCCGCTCGGTGGCACCGGATGGAAACGAAGGATCCGACGACGCCGGCCATACTCGAGTTCCAGTGGCCGTCGACGGCTGTCGCCAATGCGCCTATTCCGCGGGCGGCGCGAGGCATTGTCTGGATCGTCTCTAGCCTGGTCATCGCGCTGATCGCCCTGGCGGGGCTGATACCGGTCGATCAGGTCGTGACGACCAGAGGGCTGGTGGTCTCGCAATCCCCCAACATCGTCGTTCAGCCGCTGGAAACAGCGATTGTCCGCTCGATCGAGGTGCGGGAAGGACAGCGCGTCAAAGCTGGCCAATTGCTTGCCCGCCTCGATGCGACCTTTACCTCAGCCGACCAAACGGCACTGGCGATGCAGGTCTCGACGCTTGAAGCCGAGGTGGCGCGGTTGAAGGCCGAGGCCAGCGGCCAGACGTTCACCTACAACGGCCTCGACCCGAGTTGGACCCTGCAGGTGTCGATATTCGAGCAACGTAAGGCGGTCTACGACGCCAAGGTGGAGAATTTCGAACGCCAGCGTGACGAACTTAGCTCGGTGATTTCGCGATCGCAATCGGATGCCGACGGCTACCGCCAGCGGCTCACGGTCGCCGATTCGATCGAGCAGATGCGTAAACAGCTTGAGGCAAGGCAGGTAGGAAGCCGCCTCAACACGCTCCTAGCTGAGGACAACCGGGCGGAAATGTCCCGGGCACTGGGCAATGCCGATCAGACCGCGGAAGCAGCCAAACGCCAGCAAGCAGCGGTGGCCGCCGAGCGCGACGGCTACATTCAGGGCTGGCGCGCTGAAGTCTCGCAGAGCCTGTCGGAGGCGAGTTCGCGGATCTCGGACGCCCGCGAACTGCTCAACAAGGCAAAGCTTCGAAACCAGTTGGTCGAGTTGAAGAGTCAATCAGACGCCATCGTTCAATCGGTGGCAAAAGTCTCTGTCGGCTCGGTCATGCAGTCAGGGGAGCGCTTTATCACGCTCGTGCCGGCCGACGCGCCGCTCGAGATCGAGACAAACATCGTTGGCAGGAGCAGCGGTTTTGTGCATGTCGGCGACCCGGTGGTCATCAAGTTCGACACCTTCCCCTATTCGCAATACGGCCTCGCCCATGGAACCGTGCGGGCACTCAGCCCGGATTCCTTCTCGGCACAGGAGCAAGCGCGCGATCCGAACAGTTCCCTGGCCATGCTGCCTTCCGACGCCGAGCCATTCTATCGGACACGGATCTCCATCGACCAGGTCGCCCTCCACGGCGTTCCCGCCGGTTTCGCCGTCAGCCCCGGCATGCCGGTGACCGCCGACGTCAAGGTCGGTCGGCGCACGATACTCAAGTACATTCTCGGCGTCATGCTCCCGATCGGCCAGGAGGCGATGCGGGAGCCTTAGAGTACTGGAGGAATCAGAGGCTCGGATCGATGACAATCCTGGATCGGCTGACTGGTCTGGCCTTCCCGGCGGCGGTGTTGCGTCGGGCGATCCAGCTTGCTGACGGCGGCAAGGCGGCCGAAGCCTTTCCGCTTATGGCGAAAGCGGCGCGCGCGGGGATCGTTGACGCCGAGTACCGGGTCGCGCGATGCTATCTGGAAGGCGCCGGTGTGCCACCGAGCCGTATGGAAGGCGCGCGATGGCTGCTGCGGGCGGCAAACCACGGGAGCGCGGATGCGCAGGCGGTCCTCGCGGCGCTCTACGTCACCGGGCTGGTGACGGCGGAAGCCGACGGCAAGTGGCCCTCGGAGCACTTGTTCAAACCTGATTCCCCGGGAAAACCAGACTTCGCGGCCGCTTTCGACTTTGCCACCAAGGCGGCCGAGGCAGGCTCGGCCACGGGACAGGCGATCCTCGGTTATATCCTTACCAGCGGCCCAGCATCGATGCGCGATCCCGATGCCGCACACCGGTGGTACGAGAAGTCGGCTTCTGCCGGCTGCGCCGAAGGGTGCCTGGGCTTTGCCTTGTCGCTGGCTCGCCGCGGCAAGCGCGAGAACAGGGCCAGGATCGCGGACGAGGTGAGACGCGCGGCCGACGCCGGCCTGCCGACCGCGACCTATCTTCTTGCAGTCCTTACCGAGCACGGGCTCGGCGTAGCACGCGACATGGCGGCAGCCGTTCAACTCTATCAGGCTGCGGCAGAGAAGGGCCTGCCCTCCGCCCAGTTCCGGTTGGGATTGGCGCTGATTGACGGTGCACTCGTCGGCCAAGATGTCGCTGCCGGGGAGGGGTGGATGCGGCGTGCAGCCTTGGTCGGCAATATCGAGGCGGCCTATATGCTGGGCGATCGCTATGCGAAGACGCAGCGGCCGGATTTTGCAGAAGCCGCGAATTGGTATCGGCGGGCGGCCGAAGCGGGCCATCAAGACGCCGCCCGCGCTTTGGCCTCGCTCTATTTGACGGGAAATGGTGTGGCTCAGGATGTCGAGGAAGGAGCACGCTGGCTGCGATCTTCCGCAAATGGCGGCAATCAGCAGGCACAGACAGACCTCGCCAATCTTATCCTCGGAGGAGCCGGCGAGCCGGACGACGGTGCAAGCGTTGCCGGATGGTTCGAGGCGGCCGCATCATCGGGTGACCTCATCGCGGCATTCAACCTTGGGCTCTGCTTCGCCAAGGGCGTCGGCGTTCGCCAGGACGAGGGGCAAGCGGCTCACTGGCTGCGGCGCGCGGCCGAAGGCGTCGCCGAGGCGCAATATATGTATGCCCGCCTTCTCCAGGATGGACGCGGCGTGGCGCCCGACCCAACTCAGGCCCGTGTGTGGTTTGCGCGGGCGGCCGACGCCGGCGTCCTCGACGCACGCGTCGCGCTCGCCGAGATGCAACTCAATGGGCGCGGCGGCATGCCTGAGCCCGAGGCTGCAATGCAGCTGTTTGAGCAGGCCGCCGCCGACGGTCACGCCGGGGCGATGTTTGCGATTGGCGCGCTGTACGGAGCCGGCCACGGCCTGCCGGTCGATCAGGCAGCAGCGCAGAAATGGTACGCCGCCGCTGCCGGACGCGGGCATGGGCAAGCCCAATTCATGCTTGGACGTTATCTCTTGAAAGGCCTCGCCGGGGAGCGCGACCCGGTGGCAGGCCGTCTTTGGCTCGAACGTGCGGCTGCGCACGGTATCGGTGAAGCGGCAGAGGAATTGGCGGCTGCGGGCGGGTCCAACTAGGGCTGCTGTGGCCGTTGGAGTGAAGCAGCGCCAATAAGGCTGGAGGACCATTGGAGATCCGCCGACCGACTGGCCGCGCCCTGAGTTATATGCTCGTTCGACGCGGGAATTAGAGGCCCGGCCCCCAGGCGCCGTATTATTCCTTGTCAGGCCTGGCATATATTCTGGGGCCGCAGCAGTCACAGGTCCCAGATTGAGTGGTTCAGTAAGTTTGCACCACGGCGGGTCCACACAACCCAACTTCCGTTAAGCGCATAATGCGGCTGGAGGCGCAAGGCACGGATATCCCGGCGAACAAGGAGCGGTCAATATCGTCGGCAGAAGAGCCTGCGAAAAGAGCTTTCGGCGGCTCCGTCGGAACGAAAAGAAGAGAGTGCGATTTTTGCACACGTTGTCCCGTAAAATCTGATTTCATTTATCTATAGCGTAGTGATATCGCCGGACGGTTGCCTCCTTCAGCGTTCGGTTCATCCGCTCGACCTGACCGTTGGTCCATGGATGGTTGGGAGGGACGGTCTCGTCTTGTGCCGCGACGATTTACCAGTTTCGCCTGGAGCGCCACGTCGCCGTGCTGATCTTGCCGCCGAAGCATCTGACACGACCAACCGTTCAATTGAACTCTACGCGTGGGGCTGCCGCATCTCGATTGGTGGGCCGATTAGCCGTCATCCGCGGTTGAACGGAAAAGAAACCATTCGGCATCAAACTACTGCTTTTCGACGCACCTTTTTCGAAATGTCGGAACGAACGGCGGTCGAGCCGACAACGATGCCCCCATAGGTGAACCCGGTTCCATGAAGAGTCTAACAATACGCCACCGCATCCTCGTCAGCTTCGCTGCCGTTCTTGTGGTGATGTCGGTAATAGCCGTCATCGCGTACGCTTGGTTCCTCCAGACCCAGCAGGAGGCGACAGAGGTCGAAAAGGGCATCCTCCCAGACCTCTCTCACAGCACCGAGATCATGATCGGCCAGATGACCGCCCATAGCCTGCTCCAGGAATATGCGCTTGAGGACAACCCGTCGGACAAACGCACGCTTGAAAGCGCGATCGCGAGCAATCGCGATCAGGTGCAGCGGCGGATGGACGACTATGAAGCGAAAATCGTCTCCGATGTCGACAAGCAGAATTATGCGGCCGTCAAAGAACTCGCCAACCAATTTCGCCAAACTGAAACTGCTGTGCTGGACGCAAGCCGGGCTGCCCTGTCGAAAGGTGAAACTCCCAATGAGCGTACGGCCATCAAGAACACCGTGGAGCCGGTCTTTCTAAAATTGCAGTCCGCCCTGCAAGCCATGGTCGAGGATCATAGAGGCGAGGCGAACAGCGCGACACAGCGGATAGGCTCGATCGTTAGGACCGCGGAAGTGGGTTTGAGCGCTGGCCTGCTGATCGCCCTCGGGCTGGCCCTTCTTTTAGGATACCTGCTGTTTCGCGCCATCACGGGCCCGCTCACTCGCCTAGTCGACGCGGTTCAGTTGATGCGGCAAGGCGACTTCAGCGACCGCATCGATCTCAGGCGTCGAGACGAATTCAGCGTGCTTGCCGACGGCTTCAACGCAATGGCGGACGATCTCACCACTCTCATTGGTCAGGTTCAAAGGTCCGGCATACAGGTCAGTACGTCGATCACGGGGATCGCCGCCACCTCCAAGCAACAGCAGGCAACCGCCACCGAAATCGCAGCGACCACCACCGAGATCCGCGCAACAGCCAAGGAAATCTCCGCCACGTCAAACGAGTTGGTCCGGACGATGAACGAGGTCTCGACAGTTGCCGAGCAAACAGCTGTGGTCGCCGGCGGAGGGCAAGCGGGACTGGCCCGCATGGAAGAAACCATGCACCAGGTCATGGAAGCGGCGGCCGCGATCAATTCTAAACTTGCGATCCTGAGCGAGAAGGCCGGCAGCATCAACCAGGTGGTGACGACCATCACCAAAGTCGCCGATCAGACGAACCTGTTGTCGCTCAACGCTTCCATCGAGGCGGAGAAGGCAGGCCAATATGGCCGAGGCTTTGCAGTGGTGGCGACCGAAATCCGAAGGCTCGCGGACCAGACGGCCGTGTCCACCTACGATATCGAGCAGATGGTCAAGGATATCCAGTCGGCGGTCGCGGCCGGGGTAATGGGCATGGATAAGTTTTCAGAGCAGGTCCGCCGGGGCATGCAGGAAATCCAGCAGGTCGGCGGGCAACTGTTCGAAATCATTCAGCAGGTTCAGGGCCTGGTGCCACGTTTCGAAGTCGCCAATGAAGGCATGCAAGCCCAAGCGACCGGCGCGGGCCAGATCAGCGACACGCTCACCCAGCTGAGCGAGGCAGCTCAGCAAACAGTCGAATCTCTTCAGCAATCGGCACTCGCGATCGACGAGCTCAATCAAGTCTCGGGCGGGCTGCGAGGCAGCATTTCAAGATTCAAGCTGAGAGCATAGCAAGCTGGCAGTCGGAGATGACAATGCTATTCCTCGCCTTCAGCATGGGTAAGGATCGCTACCTGATCGACGTCAACCAGATTGAAGAGGTGTTGCCTTACATCGATGTCAAAGTGCTACCGGGAGCGCCGACCGGAGTGGTCGGACTGGCCAGCTATAACGGAATACCCATCCCGTTGATCGATGTGACTCTTCTGGCACTTGGCCGGCCATCCGAGCCGCGGTTGAGCACCCGGATCGTTGTGACGCGCTATCCGACGCAAGGTGGCGAGCAACGCCTGCTCGGGCTGATCGCGGAACGGGTGACGGACACGCTTGAGCGGGACCCTGCCGACTTCGCGCCGTTCGGACTGGAGCCAGGAACACCGCCCTATCTCGGTCCGGTGGCTTCGGATGGCCTGGAGATCATTCAGTGGGTCAAAGCGGAAGCGCTGCTTTCGGAAGAGATTCGTACCGCATTGTTCCACCAGGCCGCGATGGGTGATTGATGACCGGCGCAATCGAAAAACTCCTGACGGAAGCCATTGGACTGGACAGTGCCAGCGTTGGGCCGACAGTGGTCCGCCAGGCGGTCAGAGATCGAATGGCAGCATGCCGGATAACCAACCTTCAGGCCTATTGGGAACAGCTGACCGGTTCGCAGCAGGAACTGCAGGAGCTGATCAATGCTGTGGTGGTCTCGGAGACCTGGTTCTTTCGCGACCGGGAAGCGTTCACGATGCTGGCGCGGCATGCCCGTGTGAGCAAACGTCCTCAGCCGATAAAAGTCCTGAGTCTGCCATGTTCAACCGGCGAAGAGGCTTATTCGGTTGCCATGGCCATGTTCGATGCCGGCTTTGAGGCACACGAGTTCAACATCGATGCAGTGGACGTCAGCAGCCGCAATGTCGCGGTTGCTGAACGTGCCGTCTATGGGCGCAATTCGTTTCGCGGCAGCTATCTCGAATTCAAGGACCGCTATTTCGAAGCGGCCGAGGGCGGGTTGCGGCCCCATGCTGCGGTGTTAAAACAGGTTCGGTTTCGGGTCGGAAACCTTTTCGATCCTCGCGCGTGGTTCGGGCATGAGGTCTATGACATCCTGCTGTGCCGCAATTTGCTGATCTATTTCAATCGAGAGCTGCAGGATCGCGCATTGATCTGCCTGAAGGACCTCCTGGCCAAGGACGGACTTCTTCTGGTCGGTCCGGCGGAAGCGTCGCTTCCAAGGTTGCACGGCCTCGTTTCCGCTGAATGGCCACTGGCCTTCGCCTTCCTGAAGTCGGAGCCCGTTAAGACCGCGGCCCCGATAGTTTCCGCTGCCGTTCCTGTGCGGCCCCCAACCCCGAAGGTCAACAAGGCCAAGCCTGTTGTTCCGCCTCGGCTGGCAATCGGCAGGGAAGGTCGCGTGCGGGCCACGGCCAAGCCGCTAGACCAGCTCGCGGAAAGCCTCATCGCGGTTGAGCGAATCGCCAATGCGGGACGGGTAAAGGAGGCACAGGAAGTTGCCCTAGCGCATCTTAAGGCATTCGGTCCTTCGGCGGAAATCTTCTACCTCCTGGGCCTCGTTCAGGATGCGGATGGCGCTGCGCCCGAAGCCGCGCAAAGCTATCGGAAGGCGCTCTATTTCGCGCCAAATCATCGGGAAGCTCTGGTCCATCTGGCTTTGCTGCTTCGAAAGCAAGGCGACCATAGCGGCGCCGAGGCATTGGCCGGCCGGCTGGATCGGGCCCACAAAAGGAGCGGCACCTGATGGCGGCTTCGACAGGGATCGCTCAGCCGGTGGAGGAGATTGAAATCGACGACTGCTGGCGCCGGATCGGCGTGCGCGGCGACAAGTCGTGTCCGCTACTCGAGCGGCATTTGCACTGCCGCAATTGCCCGACCCACAAGAAGGCTGCACGGCGCCTCCTCGACCGTGCAGCCTCCTCGCAATATCCCGGCGAATGGCCTGACAAATCTGGTCCTGCCGATCTCGGTTCGGCAGACGACGAGGCGGTAAAGACCGCCGTTCTCTTCCGTTTGGGAGAGGAATGGCTGGCGCTTCCGGTCGGGATTTTTCATGAAGTGGCTGAGTCTCGCCGCGTTCATTCGCTCCCGCACCGAAGGAACAGTGCAGTGCTCGGCATTGCCAATGTCCGCGGTGAGTTGCTGATCTGCCTGTCGCTCTCTGAATTGCTCGGAATAGACGAGCGCAAGGAGGGGGAGCTAGGCACGCGATCCAAGCCATTTCGCCGCCTGGTCGTGGTCGGCGAGCCCGACAAGCGGGTTGCCTTTACGGTCGACGAGATCCACGGCTTACACCGCTACCGGGAAGGAGATACGCTCGCTGTGCCGGCCACGATCAGCAAGGCGCTGTCGGCCGCCACGGTTGCCGTGTTGCCCTGGCAGGGACGAGCCGTTGGCTGTCTCGACCCGGGACAACTGCTCGCGATGCTGGATCGGAGCATCGCATGACAGACGAGGACTTCAGCCAGGTTTCGATGCTGAGCCTCTTCCAGGCCGAACTGGAGAGCCAGTCGCAGGCTTTGACCTCCGGTCTTCTGGCGCTCGAACGCGATCCTGTCGCCGCCGATGCCTTGGAAGCATGCATGCGAGCCGCGCATTCCCTGAAAGGAGCTGCCCGCATCATCGACCTGACGCCCGCGGTCAAAGTTGCAAATGCGATGGAGGATTGCCTGGTCGCCGCGCAACGTGGGCATCTCAGGGTGCGACAGGAGCATATCGATGCGCTTCTGCAAGGCACCGACCTTCTGAAATTGATTGCATCGGGACCATCGAGCGAGAGCGTGCCCCCTGACGTCGAAGCCTTTCTCGCCAAGTTCGCGGAATTGGCCCTCCCCGATGCCACCCACTTGCCCCGCAAATCCGAAGCTGATTTCCCAGATGCCCAGGGGGTGCCGGCGACCACCCTTTCAGCGAGCCTCCTCGTTGCGACGGTGCCGCAAAGCCAAGGAAGCATCGGCTCCGACAGAATGGTTCGGGTGACGGCGGACAGCCTGAATCGATTGCTCGGGCTAGCCGGTGAGTCGCTGATGGAAGCGCGGCGGCTCAGGCCGTTCGCCGACGGGCTGCTGCGGCTGAAGCGGCTTCAATCGGACCTCGCAAGTGCGTTCGACGACCTTCATGCAGTGCTGCCGGCTGTTTCAAAGGACGAAGCAGTGGTGGAGGCGCTGGCCGAAGCGCAGCGAAAGCTTCGGCTGAGCCAGGCGTTCCTGGCGGAGCGTCTCGATGAGCTGGATTCAGTAGATCGAAAGGCCACCGATCTTGCCAACAGATTGTACGACGAGACGTTGGCGAGCCGGATGCGGCCGTTTGAAGACGGCGTGCGGCACTATGCGAGGATGGTTCGCGACCTCGGACGTACCCTCGGCAAGCGGGTGCGGCTGGAGATCGTAGGCGGCTCCACCGGCATCGACCGCGACATCCTCGAACAACTCGACGCACCTCTGGGGCATCTCCTACGCAACGCTGTAGACCACGGGCTTGAACCGCCCGAGGAGCGGGTCGCGGCAGGTAAACCGGCAGAGGGTCTCATCAGGCTCGAAGCGCGGCACAATGCCGGCCTGCTGCAAATAACCGTGGTGGACGACGGCAGGGGCATCGATTTGGCGGAGCTGCGCGAGACGATCGTCGACCGGCACCTCGCAACCAGGGAAAGTGCCAACACACTCAGCGAAACGGAATTGCTCGCCTTCCTGTTTCTGCCCGGCTTTTCGATGAAACTGGGCCTTACTGACGTCTCCGGCCGTGGTGTGGGGCTCGACGCTGTGCAGGCGATGACCAAGGAGGTCCGCGGTATCACCAGCGTCTCCTCGGAATTCGGGCACGGAACTAGGTTTCAACTGCAACTGCCGCTGACGTTGTCGGTCCTGCGCACGCTGCTCGTCGATGTCGATGGCGAGCCCTATGCGTTTCCGCTCGCTGCCATTTCGAAGACACTGAAATTGCAGCGGATGCAGATCAGTCTCCTTCAGGGTCGGCCGCATTTTCGTCTGAACGACCGACAGATCGGGCTGGTCACGGCACGCGAGGTGCTGAACCGTGGTGAGCCCGGATCTTCCGAACCGGACGCTCTCTCGGTCGTCGTCGTAGATGCCGGTCAGGGCGAAGCATACGGCCTGATCGTCGATCGTTTCCTCGGCGAACGCGAGCTGGTAATCCGGCCTCTCGATCCCCGCTTCGCCAAGATCAAGGACATCAGCGCCGCGGCCCTGATGGAGGACGGTTCGCCTGTCCTGATCTTCGACGTGGATGATCTGATAAGATCGGTGGAGAAGCTTGCATCATCCGGTGGATTTCGAGCCCTTCGGCGTGCTGCGGGCGGTCCAGAACCCGGCAGGCGCAAGCGCGTGCTGGTGATTGACGATTCACTCACGGTTCGCGAACTCCAGCGCAAGATGCTGGGCAATCACGGCTATGAGGTCGAAGTGGCGGTCGACGGCATGGACGGGTGGAATGCCGTCCGCTCCGGCCCCTTCGATCTTGTCGTGACGGACATCGACATGCCGCGCATGGACGGCATCGAGTTGGTGACCTTGATCCGAAAGGACGCTCATCTCAAGAACACGCCGATCATGATCGTTTCGTACAAGGATCGCGAGGAAGACCGCTCGCGCGGACTTGACGCCGGCGCAGACTACTATCTGACCAAGGGCAGCTTTCAGGACGAGGCGCTGATTCATGCCGTCGTGGACATGATTGGCGAGGCGACAGGATGAGATCGAAATTGGAAGCCAAGGAATGAGAATCGGCATAGTCAACGATATGCCGATGGCGGTCGAGCTTCTGCGCCGGCTGGTCGTGTCGACCCGCGAACATCAGGTCGCGTGGATGGCGGCCAATGGGCGTGAAGCGGTCGAGGCCTGCAGACGTGACCTGCCGGATCTGATACTCATGGATCTAGCAATGCCAGAGATAGACGGCGTGGAAGCGACCCGCCGGATCATGGCAGAAACCCCGTGCTCGATCTTGCTGGTGACCGCCAGTATCGAAGCCAACGTCGCCGGGGTCTACGAAGCAATGGGTCATGGCGCGCTCGACGCGGTCGATATCCCGTCGGTGGGCATCGCAGGCAACGCCTCCTCGCAATCCGCACGGCTTCTGACCAACAAGATTGCAACGATCGGTAAGCTGGTCCGTGATGCGCCATCCAAGGCAAGCGGGCCGATATCAGTTGCCGCCGACCCCTCCCCTCAACGCTTGGTAGTGATCGGCGCCTCGGCGGGCGGGCCGGCTGCCGTTGCAAAGGTGCTCAGCGCCTTTCCCATTGATTTTGGCTGCGCAATCGTGCTCGTCCAGCATCTCGATTCTCAGTTCATTCCAGGCCTTGTCGATTGGCTCGGGCAGCATACCCCGCTTCCGATCCGTCCGGCGCGAGAAAAGGAGAAGCCTCAAGCGGGCACCGTTCTTGTCGCCAGTTCGGATGACCATCTGGTTTTCAAATCGGCTCAGCAACTCGGCTACACGTCCACCCCCAAGGACAACGTCTATCGGCCGTCGGTGGATGTGTTTTTCGAAAGCGCGGCGCAATGGTGGCCGGGTTCGGTAATTGGCGTCCTGCTTACAGGCATGGGTAGGGATGGGGCGCGCGGGCTGAGAAAGCTGCGCGACAAGGGGCATCTCACAATCGCGCAGGATGAAGCAACCAGTGCAGTCTATGGCATGCCGAAGGCCGCCGCTGCGATCGGTGCGGCGGTTGATATTCTTCCTTTGAGCGCTATCGGCTTACGCATAATCGAAGCCTGCGGGCGCTCCACGTGAAAGGGGATCGTCTGATGACGCAACAATCCGAGCTGGTGCCGCCGCTGGCAGATAACTATTCGTCGATGGTTCTGCTCATCGATGATCAGGTCATGGTTTGCGAGGCGGTCAGGCGCGCCCTGGCTAACGAGCCAGATATCGCCTTGCACTTCTGCACCGACCCATTGAAGGCGATGGCGGTCGCGGATGAGGTAAAGCCAACCGTAATCCTCCAGGACCTGGTCATGCCCGGGGTCGACGGGCTGCATCTGGTGAAAGAATACAGGAAGCGTTCGTCGACACACTCGGTTCCAGTCATTGTGCTGTCGAGCAAGGAAGATCCAGCTACCAAAGGCGAAGCTTTCGCTGCCGGGGCCAACGACTATCTCGTCAAACTGCCGGATCGCATCGAGCTGATTGCGCGCATTCGGTATCATACGCGGGCCTATCTGGACCATGTCCAGCGAGACGCGGCGTACCGCGCGCTGAGGGAAAGCCAGCGACAGCTGATCAGCGCAAATCTCGAGCTTGAGCGTCTGACGCGGATCGATGGCCTGACGGGTCTCGGCAACAGGCGCTATTTCGATGAATATCTGGCGGCTGAGTGGAAACGCGCGCTTCGCGCACAGTCTCCCTTGTCGCTATTGATGATCGATGCCGACAACTTCAAACGATACAACGATGCCTATGGCCACATGGCCGGCGATGAGGTGCTCAAGCAAATCGCCCGGGTTATCCAGGGCAGTTCCGGCCGCTCCACCGATCTCGCTGCGCGCTACGGAGGCGAAGAGTTCGTCATCGTTCTGGTCGACACTTTGCTGGAACAATCGAGCAGCATCGGGGAGCGGCTCGTCCAGGGCGTTCGGAACCTGAACATCCCGCACGGCCCGGATCGGGTTACCATCAGCGTCGGCGTCGCGACAACAGTGCCCAACGAGAACGAGACGCCAAACGATTTCGTCAATGCCGCCGATTTGGCACTCTTCCGCGCTAAGTCGGAAGGACGAGATCGTGTGGCGCTTCACGTGCCCCGCAGCTAGGTGGCAGTGACGATTTAACTATTTGAGCCAAATGGACGTTGGGCACTCGCAGAGGGTAGACGGGGTCGGTCCAGTACGGTCTGGGCAAACTCTAATGCATCTCAACGAGTCGTCGCTATAGTACGTCAAGGTACTCGGACGCATTCGTCGTTTTCCGTTCAGGACAACAGGTTAATCCCGAAAAACCTGAGCTGTGTCAGCGGCCATGCGAAACCCAAAACGAACGCGGGAGCCGATATGTCAGGTTTGCCGCCCAGGCTATTACCGCCGGCTCAATCTGCAAGCACGCTCCGCCTTTGCGTGTTTTTCGTGTGACTGACTAATCAGCTGATTTCCATTTCTATTCGGTTCGGCGAGCCGCTTGGGAGAGGCAATCACCTCGTGTATCGCCTTAACGCGTCAGCGATCCTTCGTTCTCGCACACAGCACCAATCTTGTGGCGGTTCCCGTCTACGATCAATCATTCTGTCAAAGAGTACCTGTATTTGATTGTACGCTAATATACGTTCTCAGCTAGGCAGGCACTGGGGCTATCGAACCAGACGAAGGAAATTGGATGGCCACTCTCCATTATGCATCAGGCGGATCAGCGACGGACGTCGCAACCGCCGGGTTCAATCTTGTCGACGTTTCATCCGTGGACGAACTCAACGCCTTGCCGGCTGGCACGAAAGGTCTGGTCTGGCTCGA
>NZ_VFTA01000042.1:0-46835 GCF_007003935.1 Mesorhizobium sp. WSM4310 | reverse complement strand
GCACCCATATGTGCCCACGCGTCCATTCGACCATGGCTGCTGCGAAATCCAGGACAGCGTGTCATAACCGTCGTCCCCTATATGTTCCCTAGCGTATACGCCGCCGGAATCGAAGACGCCACGACGCTCCTGCACAAGTACAGCGAACCCTTGTCCAGCAAACATTCTTGCCACTTTGTGGCGAGGCTCAACCGGACAGCGATAGGGCGTCTTACCGTATGGAGTTCGGATAAGGATTGACCCGAGTTCCCCAGTGTAACCAATAGGCCGATACAGGTCCGTGGCGAGCTCAACGCCGTCCCGCATTGGAACGCGCAAGCCGGTCTGCAAAACCACTTCGTATCGCGGCGTTGGCGGTTTAATCGGGCCTAGTTCATTACACACTTCAGAGTGCCTCCCAGACATTGAGACTGATTCAAGATGGAGTGGCCAATTTCGACGGGTCTCAGCATTCTATCTGCATGGTGGTGTTCCAGCCCACCTGCCTGTGCAATACCAGATGGAATACGCTCATTGGGGTGGCGCTGATTGCATGCCTTTCACTTAGCGAGCCAGCAGGCTGACAGGTGCTGTGGTCCAACTTCGATCGCCGGCGGCTCCTCAGCTTTGCAACGGTCGAAGGCAAGCGGGCAACGAGGATGGAAACGGCAGCCCTTCGGCACGCGCGCGGCACTTGGAACCTCGCCCTGCAGGGCCGGCAACTCGGCGCGACCTGCGTTGCCGCCAATCTGCGGTGTGGCGTTGCGCAAGGCGACGGTATACGGATGGCGAGGGTTGAATGTGATCTCGTCGGCGCTACCAATCTCGACCAATTTTCCAAGATACAAGACCGCAATCCGGTCGGCGATCAGCCAGGCAAGGGGCAAATCGTGGGTGATGAACAGCAGCGCCATGTTGTGCCTGTCGCGCAAGTCAACCAGGACCTGAAGAATCTGAGCGCGTATCGAGACATCGAGCATCGATACAGGTTCATCAGCAACGATGAGTTCCGGCCGGACGGCAAGCGCTCCTGCAATCACGACGCGCTGGCGCTGCCCGCCGGATAGCTCGTGCGGGAAGCGGGCGAAGAAATCGCCGGGAGGATTGAGCCCAGCGGCCGCAAGCGCTTCACTCACCCGGTCGGCGAGTTGAGTGGCGTTACCGACCAGCCGCAGGGACTGCAACGGCTCCGCCACGATGTCGAACACGGTGTGTCGCGGATTGAGGGCCTGATAAGCGTCCTGGAAGATCATTTGCACGCGACGCCGGTACGGACGTAGAGCCGAGAAGCCCTCTACCGACCTCATGTCGCGGCCTTCGAACAGCATTCTGCCGCCAGTCGGCTTGGCAAGCTTGGTGATGACGCGGCCCACAGTGGTCTTGCCGCTTCCCGATTCGCCGACCAGGGCGACGATCTCGCCCCGCCCGACGTTGAGGTCGATCCCGTCTACCGCGCGCATGGCGCCGACAGATCGGCCCAGGACACGGTCGAACAGACCGCCCTGGATAGGAAAATGAACTTGCAGGCTCTCGAGACGCAGGATGCCGGCAGTGTCAGGCATGAACAGCGACCTTGTCTTCTTGCGTCAAGGACCGGTGAAGGTGACAGGCGACACGTCCCCGCCCGAACTTATTGAGGCTGGGGACTTCGGTCGCGCACCCCCCCATGACCGACGGGCAACGCGGATGGAAAGCGCAGCCCGAGGGTCGATTCACCAAGTTGGGAGGATCACCCGGTATTGGCCGGATCATCTTTTTGCCGCTCGCTGGGTTCGGGATCGATTCGATCAGCTGTCGGGTGTAGGGATGTTTGGGCTGGGCGAAAATCTCGGCGACAGTGCCATCCTCGACGATGCGGCCCGCGTACATGATCATTACGCGATCACAACACTTAGCCACCACAGAAAGGTCGTGGGTGATCAAAATCAGGGCGAGGCTCAACTGCGATCGCAAGTCGCCTAGCAGGTTAAGGATCTGAGCCTGAGTGATGACGTCGAGCGCTGTGGTGGGCTCGTCACCAATGATAATCGAAGGTCGACACGCGAGCGCCATGGCAATCATCACCCTTTGTCGCATTCCGCCCGACAACTCGTGAGGGTAGGCGGAACCACGATCCGCCGGGATGCCGACCAGTTGAAGCAACTCACTTCCCCGCTTGGTCGCCTCGCCCCGCGACATGCCGAGCTTCAGCATGCATGGCTCGGCGATCTGCTTGATAATGCGGTGAACAGGATTAAGTGCGTTCATCGCGCCCTGGAAGACAACGGACGTTTCGCTCCAGCGATGTGGCCGCATCGCCGCATCATCGTCGATCGGCAGTCGGTTGCCACGATAGCGCACTTGGCCGCCGCTGACCCGCGCGTTGGGTGATAGTAGACCAGCGATCGCCATCGCGGTCGTGGTCTTGCCACTGCCCGATTCTCCGACGAGGCCCACGGCCTCTCCGGCTCGGAGCGCGAAGCTTACGCCGTCGATTGCTCGCAATGAAACGCCCTTGAGCCCATAATCGACAGAGAGCCGGTCTATTTCCAGAAGCGGTGTTTTGTCCTGGGAGGAGCTGGTCATGGGATCACCCTCCGCCGTGGATTGAACGTGTCGTCAAGGGCACTGCCAATCAGGACGAAGCTAAGCGAAACCGTGAGTACGCACAGTCCTGGGGCGCCGAGGTACCACCAGGCTCCAGCACTGGCCGCGCCGGCGCGCTGAGCGAGCGAAAGCAAAGTGCCCCATGAAGGCTGCAACGGGTCCCCGAGTCCAAGGAATGAGAGCGATGTCTCGACATAGATTGCGCTGGCGACCACCAGCGCACCATTGGCTGCGATTTGCGGCACGAGATTGGGGAGGATGTGCCGCACCATGATGCCGAAATTACTGCTACCCGCAACGCGCGCACGATCAATGAATGGTCGCTCCTTAAGCGACAGTGTCTGACTCCGGACGATACGTGCAACAAAGGACCAGCTTGTCATGCCTATAACGACAATGATCACGAAAAGAGAAGGACGGAAGCCCAGGATTTCTCCACCGCGCCCCATCACCTCGAGAACCACGGGTGTAATGACCAGCGCCAGCACGAAGGACGGCATGACAAAAAAGAAGTCTGTCAAGCGCATCAGCCAGACGTCGACCCTGCCACCATAGTAGCCAGCGGTCGTACCGATTGTAGTCCCAACGACGAGGCTGATCACAGTCGCGAGTAGCGCAATCGTAAGCGAGATCCGGGCACCATGGAGGACCAGATTGAGCACGTCCCGCCCGATTTCGTCCGTGCCGAGCAGATGCTCGCCTGATGGGGGTGCGAGGAAATCGCCAGTTGCATTGATCGCAGTCTGGAGCGGTCCCGCCAGAATATTGGGGACCGCTCCCACAACAAGAAAGAATACCAGACATACGAGGCCCACCTGAGCACCGCCATAGCTGAGAAATTGACGCAGAAAGCCTTTTATTGCGCGCGCCCGGCCTCGCGGGCAATATCGAACAATATTGTCGCTCATTGTCGGACCCTCGGATCTAGAAGGCTGTAGGCAAGATCGGCTACGAGGTTTGCGAGAACAATTGAAACGCCAAGCAACAGGAATATGCCTTGAAGGACTGGGTAGTCCCGTGCGTTGAGTGCTTCCACCGTCAGCCCGCCGATACCCGGCCAGGCGAAAACGGCTTCGACAGTGATGGCCCCGGCGACCACATAGCCAATATTGAGGGTGATCAAGGTCACGACCGGTAGCATTGCATTGCGAAATGCATGACGCATCAGCATTTGACCGTTGGTCAGCCCTTTCGCCCGTGCGGTTACCATGTAATCCTCGGTGAGTACGTCACTCATTGCGGCACGAGCGACGACGACGTACTGGCCGATTAGCCCAAGCGCCACCGCAGTGGCGGGAAGCGTGAGATGTTGCAGGTAGTCGAGGAACGAACCAAGAGAGCCCGTGATCAGGCCGGGCGAGTATGCACCATAGCCCGGGAGCCAACCCAATGCCGTGCTGAAGATTACCACCAGGATCATGCCGAGCCAGAAAGCCGGCGTAGAATAGAGCGCCAGAGAGGCTCCGGTTGCGATACGGTCGCCGGCTCCTCCCCGGCGCCAGCCTGCGTAGATCCCAAGCATCACCCCAATAACGATTGCCATTATCTGAGCAACCCCGACTAGGACTATGGTGTCCGGCAGGCGTTCCGCTATCAGGTCTGCGACATGCCTGCCCCTGAACTTGAAGCTGTAGCCGAAATCGCCGCGGAGTGTTGCCGACAGGTAGTCGACCGCCTGGTCCGGGAACAGCGGCCGGTCAAGGCCCCAACGTTGGTTCTGCGCCTCAATCTGCTCGGCGGTGACGCTGACGCGCGCCCCGCCAAGCAAAAGAGATGCAGGGTCACCTGGAATAACTCGGAATAGGATGAAGTTCAGGACTGCCACCATCAGGAGGGTTATAGAGGCCCTGACGATGATGCGCAGGATGTGACGGCTCCCTCCCCCTCCGTTCACGGCGCGGGCACCGGCTTCAAGCGATCGAATGGGAAGTAGCTGTCCATCGACATGATGCCTTGCTTTCCCCAACCCTCGAAGCAATCCCTCCGGTGGGCTTCGAGCAGGGTGGGGTAACATAGTACGATGTAAGGCGCTTCAGTATAAATTAGTCGCGCTGCCTGGTCGACCAGCTTTTGGTTTTTCTTGAGGTCAACGGTGACCTGCACCTCCGCGAACAGTTTGTCGAACTCCGCATTCGTCCAGTACGCCTTGTTCTTGATGCCGATGGAATTGCTGCTGCCGAAGATGAGCAGGTCTTTAGGTGTTGGGCCTTGCCAGGTATCGGAAATGAGCAGATCCCACCCTCCGCCGCCTTTCGCCGGAGCTGCGGCGCGGGCGCTCAGCGCACCGGAGTCGAGCCGAGTCACCGATACAGGGATACCGATTTGCTCCAACCAGCCAGCGATAAACTGCACTGCCGCGACCGGCATCTCTATATTTGCTGAAGGTCCAGACACCAGCTCTAGCTGGAAACTCTTCCCGTCCTTGTCCTCCCGAATGCCATCGCCGTTCGTGTCCCGGTACCCTGCGGCGTCAAGCCGGCGGTTGGCTTCGGCGAGATCGAAGTGGCGCCTGATGTCGTTCAGATCTGAATAGTAATCGGCCGCCACCGGCATTGCGAGTCCGACACCAGGGTCGGCGTGTCCGCGCATGGCTCGATCGACGATGGCCTTCTGATCGATCGCGTAGCCGAGCGCATCGCGAAACGCCGGATCCTGCAGAGCCTTGGTGCTACCTGCGCCATCTCCCGAAGCGGTGTTGAAGGCGAGATAGGTTTTCTGAGCTATGCGGGATTCACCGACTACAATGTCGGGATCCTTCGAGAGATCAGCCCACTGGGCGGACGTCAGGTAGTTGCCATAATCGAGTTCCCCGCTCTTAAGACCTTGCGCAATCGGATCGGCGGCATCGAAGGACCGCAGGATCACCCCCGCGATTTGGGGCTTCCCCGTACGGAAATAGGGGTTCGGCGTCAGGCGTGTAAACTGGCCCTGGTGAAACTCCGAAACGATCATAGGTCCCGTACCCACCAAAGGCGGATCGTTGCGGAAGGTTACGCGTGCGTCAGCATAGCTGATGTCCTTCCAAATGTGCTCGGGAACGATCATTATGATATTGTCTATTGGCCAGGTCGCGGGGAACTTGGTCACGATCTGCAAAGTCTCGTCGTCGAACGCTTTGATGGACTCGACGTTCTCAAGACCGCTGGTGCTGTTCCACCCGACGTTTAGCTCGTCGGGCTTGCCTATGGAATCGTGCAAATAACTATAAGTGAACGCCGCGTCCCTAGCGGTAGCAGGCTGGCCGTCCGACCACTTCATGCCGGGCCAGATCTTGAAGGTCCAAGTGAGGTTGTCGTCGGCGACGGACCAAGATTGGGCAAAGCCCTTTCGATCGTCGTATCGCTGGGCGTCTATGCAGACCAAGAAATCATAGCAAATAGCCAAGGGCCAAAAGGAGCCCCAAGTGGCGAAGGGGTTCATCGAATCAGGGCCTCCACCCAGTCCGCCGATTCGCAGGATGCGATCGTCGCACGACGAGGCGAACGCCCTCGAGTTAATCCCCCAAGGGGTCGCCGAAATCGCCAGCATTGCCTTCATAAGCGCACGACGATTATATGAGTATTGGCTCATTTTATCCTCCCTGTTTGCCGGCTTTATCATCACTTCATGTTCACACGACCACGATGATCTACGGCCTCAACCCGGAACATCTGGCTTCCTTTTGACGGAAGCTCCACAGTCCCCTCATTCCAGATAAGTAGCAGTGCCCAGGGGGGTGGTTCCTGCAAATTGGCCGCTGTGCCTGCATGAATCCGGCGTTTTTCTCGATTCTGGGCACAGCTAGCCAGAATTAAAGTCGATTGGCCGGTTCCAGCTCCTGGCGGCGCCCACGGACAATTCGCATATAGCAAACGAGGCAGTCATTCAGGTTCTGTTCGCGACCTCGGGTTGGAGGGTCCCGTCGAGCCGCAAACGCCTTTATCACGGATGTGTGATGTCGGAATGTCGATGCCGAAATTCCAGAGGATATCCTCTTCCGGCACACGACGGTCTAAGAGGCGTTCGACAAGCTGCGCGCCGCGCAACAACACGGAGCTTGAGCCGCCCGTTGAAAAACGATGTAAACGCTGATGGATCTCCAGCCTGATGCGTGGCCGCCAGCTCGTCGACCGTGAACTATCCGCAAGCCATTGATCTGGCCTTTTGATTGAGGCGGATAGCGTCTTTTGAATTGCAGGATTAGCGGTATTTGGACGCTGTTTTCCTGCAATTCGGTTTTGCGATTCCCTTGTGCTGCGGAGCGTGATTCACTCGGTTCGGCGGCGGCGAATCGAGGGGACGGCGAATGTCCAAGCCACGCGAGACGGGAGAGCAGGACCTGTTCCGCTCCAGGCTCGATCAGATCATCAACATGAAGCAGGCGATCGACCGGCCGGTGCTGGAGGAGCGTTTCGGCGCCGTCTATTCGGACGGCCCCGGCATGCCGCCGCTGCCGACCCGGCTGATGGCGGGGCTGGCGATCCTCAAGCACACCTTCAACCTGTCGGATGAGGTGCTGTGCGAGCGCTGGGTGGAGAACCCTTACTTCCAGTATCTCACCGGCGAGACGTTCTTTTGCCATACGCTGCCGTTCGACCTCTCGTCGATGACGCGCTGGCGCAGCCGCATGGGCGAGGAGCGGATCGTGGCGCTGTTGCAGGAGAGCCTCAGCCTTGCGGTCAAGACCGGGGCGATGAAGCCGGCCGACACGCGCCAGGTGATCGTCGACACAACCGTGCAGCCGAAGAACGTCATGTTCCCGACCGACGCCAAGCTCATCAACCGGGCGCGCGAACGGCTGGTGCGGCTGGCCAAGAGGGAAGGAGCTCCATTTGCGCCAGAGCTATCAGCTGGCGCTGATCAGCCACCAGCGCTATGCCCACGCCAAGCAGTTCAAGCGGGCCAACAAGGCGCTGCGCAGGCTCAAGACCTATCTCGGCCGGACCATTCGCGACATTTCTCGCCAGATCGCCGGCGATGCGGGGCTGGACGCGCTCTTCAAATGGCCGTTCTACCAGGCCGCCACCGTTCTCTAGCAACGCCAGCGCCAGCGCGGCCGCAAGATCTACAGCCTGCACGCGCACGAGGTGGAATGCATTGGCAAGGGCAAGGCGCATATGCCCTACGAGTTCGGTGTGAAGGTGTCGGTGGCCACCACGCTGAAGCGCTCCAAGGGCGGCCAGTTCGCCCTGCATGCAAAAGCGCTGCCCGGCAATCCCTATGACGGCCACACGCTGGCAAGCGTCATATCGGCCACATCAAGAACGAACACCGCATGGGCCGCAACTACCTCGCCGGCCAGCAGGGCGACGCCCTCAACGCCGTCCTGGCCGCCGCCGGATACAACTTCTCCCTCCTGCTCAGGTGGCTGAAGTGATTTTTGTGGCCCTTGATCGCCCTGCTTCAACTCCGGCCGAAGTCGGTCGCCGCTTAGCGTCTGGATCACGGTCGACCAGCACGAGTTCCAAAAATCCAACCTGCATCTCAGGCACCGCGTCCTGACCTCGGAAATCGAGGATCCAGTCTCGACAGAGTATTCGACAAGATGCGGACGTGTGTTACAATAACGAGCCGCAACTCATACCAGACATGAGCTCATATTTTGGGATAGTGGCCTCCAAGCGGTCAAGCCACGGACGCGAATGTCATCCGATAAAGGGTCGCGGCGTCATAGATGGGCAGTCCTGTCCTACGACGGATTGCTGACGTCACCATCGGGAACAATGTACATTCAAATAGGAGGGCGGCAATCCCCGGATGTGCGGCGCCAAGTCGCGCGACACAGGCTGCAACCTCCGACTCCATTTCAACAACACCAGCCGGCCACGCGTCACCTTCAATGCCGCCGATGACTACTCTTGCCTCTGCGGATGAATCTATGCCCAGCAGCTCTTTGCCGCAGTGTCTTGAGTCTGCGGCCACAACGGCGAGCTTTGCGTCAGCTGGAAGCTGCCGGAGTAGCGTGGGCGCCAGTAGCAGGCTCGACATGGCCACCGGGACTTCGACAGACGCGGCCACTGCAGCCTGGTACCGGATACTGAACCCGCAGTCCCCGGTTATCGCGACTGCTCCGCGCTCGACCAACCGCCTGGCAGCTGCAATGTAGGCCGGCTCGAGAGAAGCATCACCGGGAATGACCCTCTCCTCCAAAGCCCCGGCCGCGGTCTCTATTATAATTGGGAAGTCGAAAGTTGCCGGGTTGAAGACCGACTCCGGTTGCGGTGGCGGAAATTCACGAGGCGGAAGTCCGATCTCCAGCCCAATAATTCCGAGGGCCCTTTGTTGAGTTGTCACGGAAGCATCCTTCTTCTGGAAGCAGCTAAGATGGTGATTTCGGCAGCAAATGCCCATCACCTGCGCGATACAGGTTCTCTCTGAATGCACGAATTTAACAGCGTCGAAACGGCTGTTTCAGAGAAACATGCCTTTCCAGGCGCAGTAAGTCGGCATTGTTTTGGTGCATTCGCATGAAAGCCGTAAAAACTGGGAAACCGCAGAACGCTTGTGCGACCCTCCCCGGGCCTGTAGGATACCGGGTTTGCGTCCGCCGTCAGACAATCGTGTTAGGGCACTTTCCAGAGCCCAGATGCCCTGAATGGCAGATTGAACGCACATCAGATCTTCAAGCTCGCAACTGCCGAACGGGCAGCGCTATTTACCTAACTCGACCAATCTGGGGCTTGGACCGGACGATCCTAGTTATGCAGTCCTGAATGAACTGGGGCAGTAACCTCGACATCAACCCGGCCCTGAAAAACCGCGCGTAGGTTCGTCGCAGGGCAGCCTGCTCCGAACGGACCAGTTCCTGCCCGGAAGCCACCCACGGGATAACTCAACTAGCGGCACAACCCGCAACTCACCTCGTCTCCAGCACCGCATTGAGAAACTGCTGCGTTCGCTCGTTTTGCGGATTGCCTAAAAGCTGGCTGGGCGGGCCTTGCTCGACAATCTTACCGCCAGAAAAGAAGCACACGCGATCGGAGAACTCCTTGGCAAAGCCCATCTGGTGCGTGACCATCAGCATTGTGAGGTCATGTTCGGCGCTGAGCTTGCGGATGACGTTGAGCACCTCTCCAACCAGTTCCGGGTCAAGCGCTGATGTCACCTCGTCAAACAGCATCACCTTGGGCCGCATGGCCAACGCCCGAGCGATCGCCACGCGTTGCTTCTGGCCCCCGGAAAGCTGGATCGGGAAATGGTTCTTCTTGTCGCCGAGGCCCACCAAGTCGAGCAGCTCTGCCGCTCGGGCCTCCGCCTCCTTCTTCGAGAGCCCAAGGACGGAGATCGGCGCCTCCATGCAGTTCTGCAGAGCAGTCATATGCGGGAACAGGTTAAAGTGCTGGAACACCATACCGATCTTGGCACGCACGCGACGGAGATGACGCTCGCTCGCCGGCACTATTTGGCCGTTCTTCTGCGTATGCGTCAACGGTTCACCGTCGACCCATATCACCCCCCCGTTGATGTGCTCAAGCGTCATCAGCATGCGCAGAACGGTGGTCTTGCCCGAGCCGGACGGACCAATGATGGACACCTTCTCGTTGCGTGCGATCTCGAGATTGAGTTCGTCCAGCACCGTCAACGCGCCGTAGCGCTTTGTGACGTTCTCGAAGCGAACTATGGGTTCGTTCATGACTTTTTCGCTGCGCCTGATATCGAGGTCAAGCTCGTCCCGCCTGGCTGATGCCCTAGGGCGCTTCGTGAGATCGTCCTCGAAGCGAAGCACAAATTCGCTCATAGTATAAGGCCTCCCTATTGCAGATGGTAGCGGCGGTTGAGCCAGACGCGGACCGACTGCACGATAGCGGAAGCAACCAAGCTGAACACGTAGTAGAAGAAGCCGCACATAGTGATCGCTTCTATGTATCGATAGTTATTGCCCCCGAAATTTTTCGCCTGCTGCAGCATCTCGAAGATCGAGATTGCCGCCAGGACCGGCGTGTCCTTGAACATGCCGATGAAGTAATTGCCCAGAGCTGGCACCATGGGCGGGATCGCCTGCGGCAGAATGATTGTTCGCCAGGTCCGCGTTCGCGAAAGGTTTAGTGCCGTACAGGCCTCCCACTGGCCGCCATCCACATTCTCGATGCCGCCGCGGAAGACTTCGGAACAATAGGCTGCATAGTGGATCCCCAGCACGCCAACTCCCGCCGTCCAGGCAGGAATGAAGATTCCGATCTGCGGACCAACGAAATAGACAAAGAACAACTGCAGCAGCAAGGGCGTTGAACGGATAAACTCCACGATCTCCGCCATGGTGGTCGAGACGTAGCGGTTTGGCGACTGGCGAATCATCGCGAAGACAAGACCCAATATCAGCGCGATCGCAAACCCGAGCAGCGTAGCCTCAATGGTGACGATCGCTCCCTGATAGAGATATGGGAAAGCCTCCCATACGTAAGACCAATCCCAGATCTTCAAGCCACCTGCTCCCGAACGAAACCGCGCGAGACGCGGCGTTCCAGCCAGCGCACGAAAGGAGTGATGAGGGCGCGCGCGATGATGTAATAACCGAATAGTGCAACCGCAAAGAACAGCATATAATCGCCAGTTGCGTCGGCCGCCTGCTTGGCGGCGCTAGTAAATTCGGGAATGGTGATGAAGAAGACGAGCGAGCTACCCTTAAGCACATCGATGAGCATGTTACCCCAGGTCGGCAGCATGGCGCGCATTGCCTGTGGGAGGATAATACGCCGCATCATGGTGAGCCGCGAAAAATTGAGCGCTGTAGATGCCTCATACTGGCCCCTATCAACGGCCTGAATGGCGGCGCGGACATACTCGGCTGCGTAGCCAGAGGCATTCATTCCGATCCCCAAAATTCCGACAGTCCACGGCGACAGGAAAATACCGAAAATCGGCAATACAAAGAACCACCAGTAGAGCTGAACCAGCATGGACGTCCCGCGGAAGAATTCGATGTAGGCGATACTGAACCAGCGCAACTGCCGACGGGGAGAGACTCGGGTCAGGCCCACGAAAAGCCCAAGGACGATCGCTACGACGCAGGCGCCAAGAGTGACGATGACCGTAGTCATGACGCCCTTGGTGAGCACGGCAAAGATAAAGCTGAGATCGACCTTACTCATATGCCCTCCCCACTGACCGCCTACCGGCCAAGGGCCGGGGAGCGGTCAGACGCATAGCTTCAGCCCTTGCAAAGATCAGCGGTCTTGCTGCCATCCGGGAGATCGCGTTTGGTGTAACCATATTTGCCGACCGCGGCCATCATTTCGTCAGAGCCAATATAGTCTTTCAACACAGCATTGAACGCGTCTACCGCAGCCTGTTCGCTGAGCGGGAAGGCTATGGCGGGATGTTCATTCGGTCCCGGCGGGGTATACGGGTCAGCCACCTCAATGCTGGGATCCTGCTCGGCAAGAGTCGTCGCGTTCAGACTATAGAGCGAGCCGGCAGCGGCGCGGCCGGCCTTTACAGCCTGTACGACCTCGGGCGGTCCGGCGACCTGCATAACCTTGTCGTCAGGGAAACCTAATTTCTTCGCCTGCTCGACTGCGGTGGTACCCGTCATGATGGCCAGGGTAAGCCCCTTCTTCTGAGCGTCATGGAGGGAATGCAGCGCTTCCGGATTGCCCTTCGGCACGATCATCGAATCATTGCTCGATGCGATCGGTTCGCTGAACAGGACGTTGCGGCACCGCTCCGGCTTAATCCACATGCCGCCCGTGATGATGTCAAAGCGACCAGCCTGGAGGCCCGGGACAAGGGAACCCCAATCGGTTACGACCGGCTCGATTTTGGTCGTTCCCATCTTTCTCAGAACGTCCAGTGTCATCACATTGACCAGGCCAAGCGGCTCGTTGTTCGCACCAGGATAGGCACTGGGAGGCTCATTGGTGAAGCCAAGACGGATCGTTTCTCCGTTCTTAATCTTATCGAGCAGCGACTCCGCCGAGGCCGAACCGGCAAAGGACGAGATTGTCATCGCCGCCAGGCCGAGCGCGGCAATCCTCTTCAAGATTGCAGCCTTAAAGCATTCGTCGAGTTTCCACTTGACCACTGGTTAGTCCTCCGTTTTCGCATCGCCGATGGTCTCCCGATATGCCTCGGGAAAAGACCATTGCATCATTTGTTGAGCTTGTAGTCCGGCGGTTCCCATCATCGTGTGAGCTGCAGGGTCCCCACTTAGGTATAGATTCCTCCAGTCGATCCTTTGCTACGCCACTTGTGCATGCTTCGTGAGCGTAGCAGCGCAGCTGTGGTGCTTTGTGCGAGAAATGCAAGTTATTCGCAGAAATTCGGTGATTTTTGGGTGCATACGCACATTTCCGTCATCCCCGTGGTTCGTTGGAAGTGAACAATCGCGAGCTGTGGTATGGCCAACTGAGGCACACCACGTCTTGCATGACTCCTGCCCTGCCCGGTTGGATGGGCGCCACCGCCTGGGCTATGCCCTTGTTGCCATGGCAGGGCACAAGTTCGTCGTATGCGACACGCCGCTGAGAGATTCGCCTCGGAGACGCTGGCCCGAGCATTGTTCCCGTCACAGTTGATCATTCGTGCCATTGACGGATGAGTCTGTTCACGGCTTCGCTCCGGATCAACCTGGACGGAATCGCCGGCATTATTGAGCAGATGGAAATCTGAATTCCTGATCAGCTTCGCCAGGTTGATCCCTTGCTCCGGCGTCGCGGTAGGGTCGTTCTTGGACCAGATGATCAACGTCTGGGCCTGAAGCTGATCAAGGTAGGGGAAGATATACTTCTGCTGCAGCAGTGGATAACGATGCAGGTTTGTCTCGTCTTCCGGCAATCTCTGCCAGATCTCCCATTGTCCCCGAGCCGCGGCCCGCCGATAGGCTTCTCGCTCGGCGCATTCCACATCCTGCCCGTGGGCGCGGCAGCTTTTCCGCCGTGCGGTGATGTATTCCTCTTCGCTCGGCATCGGGCCGGAACAGCCGTAAGCCTGCCGGCAGGCCTCCAGCCAAGCTTCGTCACGGTCATCTCCGAACGCCGGCGACACGGAGTTAGCGGTCAGCAGGACAAGCTTAGAAACAAGATCGGGACGCACGATCGCGACCCGCGCGTCGACGAATGATCCTTCTGAATGGCCGACTAGCGTGATCTGCTTCAAACCCAGTTGTTGGAGGAAGCTAATTACATGATTCACACGACCGAGCCGGTTAATGTATTTGCAGTCAGCAGGATAATCCGTTCCCCCAAAATGGAGTTGATCAATCGCTACTACCGTAAATTGATCGGATAGCCCGTTCAGCTGCCGAACAAAGGAACTCTTAGCCTCTGCACGGAAGCCCGCCCCCTGCAGGAAAACAATCGGCCTACCAGCTCCGTTCTCGCAGTACGATGTCTCGACACCATCAACCGATACGCGATGCTTGGTGATCATCGGTTCCTCGGCAAAAGGAGGGGCATCAGGTCGGCATTGCGACATGCGAGATGGACTGCCATTGCTCACTCCTGAGCGTAGCAGCCTCACATGCCACGTTGCCGAACTATCTCGTCTGAATACCGGAAATCGGCACCCCGGAGCCTCGCGTCTTGTCACTTTGCTCTGTCGTCGCCCAGCCACTGCGGCCGGGAGCCTTTTAGGTGCATGGGTGGCATTCCCCGCAAGATTTCAACCCTTGCACAGGTCGCCGGTCTTGGTGCCGTCCGGCAGATTGATTTTGGTGTAGCCGTATTTTGACCGACTGCATCATTTGGTCGGAGCCGATATAAGTATTCAATACCTCGTTGAAGGCATCGACCGCCTGCTGATTGGGCAGGAAGGCGAGACTTGGGTAGCCGGCCTTCCCAGCCGGCGGGGTGAACGGATCTGCCATTTCAACGCTGTCGACCTTGTCAGCGAGCTCCTTACCGTGAAGTAGTTTAGCGACCCCGCCGCCGCGCGGCCGACCTTCACTGCCTGCAAGAATTCGGCCTGGCCGGCGACCTGCATGACACGATCCTCCGGAATGCCCGCGTCTTTGGCGGTCGTGACCGTGTCGGAACCGGCGGTGGTGACCAGCGTTAGGCCCTTATCACGAATATCGTCAAAGGAGTGCTGGTCTTTTGGGATTGCCATTCGGCATGAGCAGGGCTTCGGTGAACTTAGCAAGCGGCTCGGTGAACACCACATTGCGGCAGCGCTCCGGCAGAATGTACATGCCGCCTGGCCTAGCTCCGTCTGCCGTCTCTCAAGGTTGTGTCGGCCAATTTCTCAGCCACCATAATCGTCGGAATGTTTGTGTTCGCCCGAGGGCAAAATGGCATGACGGAAGCGTCGGCGATCCTCAAACCCAAAATACCATGAACGCGTCCCGACGGATCGGTCACAGCGCCAGGATCCGCGGCTGCCCCCATCCTGCAGGTCGACGTCGGATGCCAACTTGGGATGACGTTCTGGCGAATATACCGATCCAGATGTTTCTCGTCGTTGACGAGATCGGAAATGCTATCCCCATCCGTTATGACGCGCCTAATCAGCCCACGGCGCAGCCGCGGCGACGCGTCCATGAGCAGCGCCAGAAATGACGTGAGTGCATAGTTTGTGCTTGTGACCTTGCTCACCAGCTTCGCTCGCGCATTCAACGCTGACGGAAACGGGTCCAGCGCCACAGAGGACAGCGAATCTTGCTGCAGCAGGCGGACTATGAAGCGAAAGCCCTGCTTGAGGCGCTCGGCGTCCCGCTTGTCGCTCAACCAGTTGAAATCGACCTCCGGCTCTATTTTATGCGAACTACCCTTGAGCGCCACAGTTCCCGTCGAGTAGCTGCGATTGACCCACACGGCGAGAGTGCCGAGGCGCCTCCCCAGCGGGTGCCAGGATGATTTGGCAACAGTCGATATTGCCATATCGGTCGACGGGCAGCCTTCGTAACCCGACGAGTAGCGGGCGTGCATCTGAATATATTCGCTCACGCCGGGTGACAAGCGATCGGCCGGCTTCAAATAGGCCGAAACGCAAATCGTGGGGTGTTCCTGAAGATTCTGGCCCACACCTTTCAAATCTGCAACGATAGGGATTCCGAATTGTACTAATTCCTTCGCGGGGCCGATCCCGGAGCGCATCAATATGGCGGGTGAATGGAGTGCTCCTGCGCACAGGATAACGCAAGAAGCGCTATACGATTGCACGCCCGATTTGTTCTCCGTCTCGACCCCCGTTACCGTTGTTCCCAAAAAGGTCAGCCGCGCAACTGTCGTTTCGGATAAAATCGTTAGATTGCGGCGAGAGCGGACGGTTTCGGGTAAGTACGCCATCGCGGAGGAGACCCGATGACCATTGCGGTTGGTCAATGGGACAACTGAATAGCCATCACCGAATGCACCATTGAAGTCTGGCCTGAAATGAAGCCCCAAAGCATCGTAAGCATCGGAGATTGCCCGGATGAAGCCCGACCAGTCTGATTGGCGCACACGTTTGATTGGCAAGGGGCCGTTCGTGCCATGAAATTCCCCGCCGAAATCCAAATCGCATTCTAGACGACGGAAGTAGGGCAGCACGTCTTCCCAACCCCAGCCCGTTGCACCGCTTGAGGCCCACTCATCGTAATCTCCGGGCCCGCCGCGGTTGGCGACTTGGGCATTGATGCTGGAGCCGCCACCCATGACGCGCGCCTGTTCGTAATGGACAGGCTTGCGGCCACCTCGCACCGTTGTCGCGTGGAGTGACTGCCATCGATAACCGGGATTAAGGTAAGCACGCGTTGGGTCGCCATCCTGGATGTCGTCAGGAATGGCATTCGGCGGCGTATCAGGGCCAGCTTCAATGAGCAGCACGCGAGCGCCATAGGCGGAGAGCCTGCTCGCCATCACGCATCCAGAGGAGCCACCACCCACGACGATATAATCGAAAACCACGCAAACTCGCAAATGTCTGAGTCGGGCAAAAATCTAGCAGACGGCGAGCAAGCAAAAACGCGCAATTATCTTGCAGGACGCAGGAAATCAGCGCATTCTTAAGAGATTCGCATTATGGCGGCCTCCCAACGGGGCGGAACGTTTAAACATGACCTTGCCAGCAGTCCATCAGGGCTGAAGGCGATGCCGGAGCGTCGTGACTTAAGTGGACAAAGCGCATCGCGACTGAAGGGGACAAACCTATCGCGAGATACATCAGAATGCAGCCCGGTAGGTCCAGAAGTGCTTTTGCAGCATCGCGCTGACGAGGCCGTTGTAAGGAGCAGAATGATGCTTCGCCTTGCGCTCCATCGCCGCTTTAGCGGTACGAAAACTCCCGTCCCAATCATGGCCGGCGGGCAAGGCGGCTGACCCTTGCGCCAGTCATCGGTGAATCGGATCAACCAGTTGTTGAATGCGCGTAAGATTGCGCGTTCTATACATCGATTGGCACCGCCAAGGTTACCTTCGTGCGATCCATCACAATCATCGTGCTGTAATTTCTAACAGCCGGGCTATCAAAGAAGAAACGCCTCGAGAATGCGTCGTACTCTGCCAAGTCACGCACGGAGAGAAGGAGAACGAAATCGGCGTTACCGGTGACCGCATACGCGCTCATTACTTCAGGCGCCTTCTGTAGAGACTGCTTGAAGCGATCGATGACGTCGGAACGATAGCGCTCAATGTCGACCAAGACCAGCATCATCAGGGACCTGCCCACCGCCTCAGGCGACACGATTGCAACATCAGCCTCAATTACGCCAATTTGTCGCAACTGCTTCAATCGCCGCTGACAGGCCGTGGGCGATATACCGGCCAGTTGGCCCAATTCTTCCGTTGTTTGGCGATTGTTGCGCTGAACAGCGCTTAAGATTTTCAGATCTATCCGATCCAATTCCATGGTCATTCTCCGGAATAGCTGCAATTTGCGCAGAAAAACTGCGATATGCACTCGACTGTAGCCTCAACCCCGCGCAGACGGAAGCCCAAACGATCAGGCCAGGCATGGGACCAAAGTCGGCTATCGTCCTCGACGTCAGTTATAGCCATTGGCCGAAGAGTGCTGTCCACCATCGCCCAACTGACAATGGCAGCCGACGGTCAAAAGCCGAGGCCTTGCGCCCAGTTCGGCCGAGGAAACGTCTCGGAACTTAAACGCTAAGCCGACTGGACGATGATGATAGGGGGGACCTCTATTTCCGCGCTTCGGCTTCCATTCGTTGGCTCACGCTGCCAAGAGTCTCATCTGTGTATAGGGAATCGAGCGCTAGGTTCGCCTGCCCCGGTTGCTGCATCAAATGCAGCCGTCTTGAGGTGGTTGGGAAAAATCGTCACCGCAGCCACACAAACCGCCGGCCTTATGCAACCTGCCGGCAATTTCGCATAATTACTGCATCCCGCCGCTCAGAATTTGCGCAAGGCGCCCAATGTAGCGCGCTATTGTCTCACAACGGCACCTACACGCCACTTCATAAAGCAGAAGAGGCCTGGCTTTGCAGGCTTCAGATTGAGGAGTTCGCCTATGAGCAAGCAATTCGCACCTGAAATGGATGCAGGTCTCGCGGTTTTCAATCGCCTGGAGTCTGAGGTGCGCAGCTACGTCCGCGCCTTCCCCGCCCTATTCGATCGCGGAGTCGGGACCACTCTCATCGCTGCAGACGGTCGGGAATATCTCGACTTTTTCGCCGGTGCAGGCGTTTTGAATTATGGGCACAACAACCCCGTCATCAAGAAGGCGCTGCTGGATTATATCGAGCGCGACGGAATTGTGCATGGGCTGGACCTTGCCACGACGGCCAAGAAAGCCTTCATCGAAGCTTTCGAGCGATACATTCTCAAGCCTCGTGGTCTGACATACAAATTACAGTTTCCCGGCCCCACAGGTACGAACGCGGTCGAAGCGAGTCTAAAACTGGCTCGCCAGGTGACCGGGAGATCGAACATCGTCTCGTTTACCAACTCGTTCCATGGGGAAAGCGCTGGAGCATTGGCAGCGATGGGAAACAAGGAGCACCGGGCCGCTGCCGGGTTTCCCCTCGCCCATGTGACATCGTTGCCATACGAAGGCTACCTGGGGGCGTCAGTTGACACAATCGATTACTTCGAAAAGCTTCTCAATGACCCCAACAGTGGCCTCGACAAACCTGCCGCGGTGATCCTGGAAGGGATCCAAGGTGAAGGCGGCATCAATGCTGCGAGCGTTACTTGGCTGCAACGGCTGCGCGAGCTAACGTCGCGGCACGGAATCTTGATGATCCTCGATGACATCCAGGCCGGGGTCGGTCGCGCGGGCAGTTTCTTCAGTTTCGAAGCGGCTGCAATTGTGCCGGACATCGTTACCCTGTCCAAATCTTTGTCGGCGATCGGAACCCCAATGGCCCTTATTCTCATCAAGCCTGAACTTGATGTCTGGGCCCCGGGCGCACACACCGGGACCTTCAGAGGCAACAACTATGCTTTCGTCACTGCTCGTGCGGCCCTCGAAGCTTACTGGTCCGACTCCAAGTTCGAGGATGAGATCGCTCGCAAGTCTGCGATCTTGGTCCAAGAACTCAACGCGATTACCGAGGAATTCCCCACCCTCGGCCTGAGCGTGCGAGGCCGCGGTCTGATGTACGGACTCGTTTCACCGAAGCACCACTCCTTGCCAGGTCTGGTCTCCCAGGAGGCTTTTCGTCGGGGCTTGGTGATCGAGATCGCCGGCTCATACGGTGAGGTGCTTAAGTTCATGACTGCCCTCACCATCGCCGAGGCTGACCTTCGGCGTGGTCTGTCCATCATTCGCGACAGCATTGGCGCAGTAGCGACTACCCTCGACGGTGGAGGCGCGGCTCGCTAGCCGACAAAGCACCGGGCCACTAGCAGGTCCAAAATCGGGCCGCTCGCAGTCACGGAACGGGAAGGCCGTTCCGTGGCATGTGGCAGTGGGCGAACTCGGAGCGGCTGAACGGCAGACTAGGGCTTTCACTGCCGGACCGATACCACGGTTGCCGTTCTTCCTGCGGCGCCGACCACTGTCGCTGCGCCAATTCGAAGAAAATCGAGCGATAAGAAAGAGGACTGGATGGCCAGCAACGACGTAGTCAAAAATTATATCGATGGCGAGTGGCGGGATTCTGTGTCCGGCACACGCATCGAGGTCGATGACCCGGCGAGCGCCGAAACGATTGCTGTCGTAGCTGAAGCAGGACCCCAAGACATCGAGCTTGCCGTTACTGCTGCTCACCGCGTTTTTCGCGACCGCGTGCTGATAGACATGCATCCGTATGATCGCGGTCGCATGTTGTTTCGCGTTGCCGACGCCCTTGAAGCGCGTTTCGACGAGATCGCAGCCATTAACTGCGCGGAGACGGGGAAGGCATTGGAACTTGCCGATGGCGAGGTTCAGACCGCCATCAGATACCTGCGATACTATGGTGGCTTGGCCGACAAACTTGAAGGGCGCTCGATCCCGCGCGGGGCCAACCTGGTCAACTACACAGTCAGAAGTCCCTTCGGCGTGTCCGCCCAGATCGTTCCGTGGAATGGTCCACTTGAACTGACGGCCCGCTCGCTGGCCTGCGCCATCGCAACCGGCAACTCAGTCGTGGTGAAGTCGCCGGAACTAGCTCCCCTTTCCGGAGTTGAACTTGCGCGTGCCTGTGAGACAGCGGGGCTGCCTGCCGGAGCGGTCAACGTGCTCACTGGATACGGCCAAACGGCAGGCCAGGCGCTGATCGAACATCCCGACGTTCGCCACATCGTCTTCACGGGCTCGATTACTACTGGGCGGACGGTGCTCAAGACGGCAGCGGATCGGATCGTGCCCTGCATAATGGAACTGGGCGGAAAGTCGGCTGCAGTTGTGTATTCCGATGCCGACCTCGACTGCGTTGTGGAAGCGGTACGCGTCGGGACCTTTCTGAATGCAGGCCAGAATTGCAACAACCTTACACGTCTTATTGTGGAACGTTCTATTGCAGACAAACTGGTGGAAAGAGTGAGGGTCTGCGTCGAAGGACTGTCGGTCGGTCCAGGACGCGAAAACTGCGACATCACCCCGTTGATCTCCCGAAACCAACGACAAGGAGTTGAGCGGGCCTGCCAGACGGCCCTCTCGCAGGGCGCGCGACTCGTAACCGGCGGGACTGCGCTTTCGGAGCGGAGCGGTTACTTTATGGCGGCCACGGTGTTTGCCGATGTCGCGCGAGACAGCAATCTCTTCCAGCAAGAAGTATTCGGTCCTGTTCTTGCCGTTACCACGTTCGATAATCCGGGAATGGCCGTCAATCTCGCGAACGACACCGTTCACGGTCTGGCAGCGGGCGTGTTCACGCGGGATATTGACCGGGCCCTCTGGACCGCCGACCGCCTTTGGGCCGGTCAAGTGTACGTGAATGGGTGGTATGTGGGCGGGGTGGAAACACCGTTCGGTGGGATAAACCAGTCCGGCTACGGCAGGGAGAAGGGTCAGGAAGCGCTGGACGGCTACGTTCAGACGAGAAACGTTGGTATCCGCCTCTCGCAGCCACCATCTGGAAATTGAACGCTTGCTGATCCCTACCGACGGCGCGGCTGTCGGGCGATGCAGGATTCAATGACCTCGACCAAATCGAAATAAGCCCGGCGAGAGAATCCGTATCGGAGGTCATCGAGAACAACTCTAATCATAGGATTTTTGGCTGCGGACGGGCTTTACCCACCACGGACATGTAGGAGCGCATTGCCTAGCCCGCTGCGTGGGTCGCATGGGTCAGGAGAGGATCACAGTGCTTCAGAGACAATTGAGATTCGCAGAGCTGCCGCCGAAGATTTCGACAAGTTGGCAATGTTGAACCGCGAGTTGATCGAGGCCGAGAAGCATCGAAACCCCGATGACGGTTTCAGAACTCAAGGAGCGGTTTATTCAGTTGGTGAATCGCGAAATTTGGATGGTCGACCTCTTCAGCCAGAACGGCGAGATTGTGGGCCTCGCCACTCATCGTTTGGAGCCAGACAATGCGGAGCCGAGTGGGCAACGCGTCTTTTTGAGGCAATTCTACGTCAGCTGCCAACACCGACGTTCGGAGATTGGCTGCAGGACCCTTGAGCTGCTTATTCGGTCTCGTTTCCACAACAAATCAAGGATTTTCCTCGACGTGCTGGAGACCAATCCTGGCCGCAAGACCTTCTGGTCTCACACCGGTTTTGTCGCCTACAGCACGCTCATGGAGCGTCTCGTTGAAAAAGCGGACACCAAATAACCTGCGGTGCTGGGAATTAATTTGGGGATCGGATTGTCTGGCATTTGCGTGCGTCGCGCAAAAACACGAGAATAGAATCGAGCCGGTCGTAACCGAATGGGGCTCACTTGTCCCCGGCCTGCAGGCTAGCCGCTTCGACTTCATCACGGCCGGCATGTGGATCAAGCCGGAGCGCTGCCGCAACGTGCTGTTCAGCGAACCGATCGCTACGGAGAGAGGCGCACTGCTGGTGCCTAAGGGCAACCCGGAAGGGCTGCATTCTTATGAGGATGTGCGTGACAAGGGACTCACCTTCGTCAGTGATACAGGCTACACCGCGGTCCAGGACGCGAAAAAGTCAGGCATCGCCGACGACAAAATCATGCAGGTCGCCGGACCGCCGGCGGACAGGCTGTCGCGCCGCCGCCGGTGCCCTCGACTACTTTACAGCGACTGGACTTGTTAAGAAGGACCACAGCCTTGAGCTGGCCGATTCGTTCATCGCGCCAGCCAACTATCCTGCTATCGCCTTCGAGCTCAACGAGCAGGCTGCGGTCGACGCGTTCAATGCCGTATGCAGGACTATGTTGGCTCTGGCGAAATGATGGCAGTATTCGGCAAATACGGCTACGGCAAAGACAACCTGCGGACGGCAGCAAGACCGCTGACCTCTGCAGAGGCTGAAGGCAATGTGCCTTAACACGTCCCCGGTCATGGCGGGGACGTGTTCAGTGGGCAAGCGTCTGTGAGGCGATTTCAGGTCCACCGTGGCGGTGCTCACAAGACGCGCCTCATTGCCTGAAACAAACACATCTACACTTCATCGGGTGCGCACATGTGAGCGTCGCGGCCCACAATACGACGGCCAATATGCGGGCTGGCTCACCTGCCACATCAGGCAACTGCGCAAGCAAATCCCCTGACGTGTGCCGGAACGAGAAGCAGGAGAATACTGTGGAAATCAGAGTTGTACGCCCGGGCGACCTTTCTCAATTGCGCAAGATTTGTGACGAACACATCGACTTGGAAGGGGTGACAATAGCGGACCAGGACCTGAGTCCTTATTGGAACTCGGCGTTTTTTGGAACACCTGCCCAGTTGTTCGGTTGGGTTTGTGATGAAGGAGGGTGTGTGCTGACAGTTCTGCAAATTCGCTGAGAGAGGGCGGTCATGGCAGGCTGGTGATTGTTCACGTCACCGATTCCCGCGAAGGAACGCCACCATGACCAAGATTGAAAGTAAGACCGGCAGCGCTGCCATCAAAGACATTCTGCTTTCGGACCCGGACGGACTTCACGAAGTGATCCGTGCGGTGATGCAGGAGGTACTCGAGGCCGAGATGGACGAGGCGCTGGGGGCTTCGAAGAGCGAGCGCACACCTGAGCGGCTCGGCTACCGCTCGGGTTATTACGGCCGCACCCTTGTCACGCGGGTCGGCAAGCTTGAGCTGCGGGTTCCGCAGGACCGGGCCGGCCGCTTCTCGACCGAGCTTCTCGAGCGTTACCAGCGTTCGGAGCGGGCCTTGGTGGCGACGCTTGCGGAGATGTATGTGCAGGGCGTGTCGACCCGCAAGGTCAAGGCGATCACGGAAGAGCTGTGCGGCCATGCGTTCTCGGCCTCGTCGATCTCGGCCATCAACAAGCGGCTGGACGAGAGCCTCGCTGCCTTTGCCAGGCGCCCCCTTCAAGAGCCGTTTCCTTACCTCATCCTCGATGCGCGCTAAGAGAAGGTGCGTGAGGCCGGCGTCGTCATGAGCCAGGCGGTGCTGATCGCTGTCGGCATCGACTGGGACGGCCGGCGCCAGATCCTGGCCGTCGAGATGGCCAATCGCGAAAGCCGCTCGGCCTGGAGGGATTTCCTCGTCGCGCTGAAGGCGCGCAGCCCCAAGGGCGTCGAGCTGGTTGTCTCCGCCAATCATGCCGGCCTGGTCGCGGCGATCGGCGAGGTGATCCCCGAAGCCGCCTGGCAGCGCTGCTACGTCCACTTCCTCAGGAACGCGCTCGATCACCTGCCGAGAAAGCACGGCGCCGACTGCCTGCAGGACTTGCGCTGGCTCTAATGACCGGCGCGATCTCGCCGAGGCCAAGGCCGATCTCGCCGCATGGCTGTCCAAATGGTCGGGCCGCTATCCGCGACTGACGAGTTGGGTGGAGGAGACCATCGAGCGCACGCTGACCTTCTTTTGCCTGCCGCGCCAGCATCACAAGCATCTCAAGAGCACCAACATGCTTGAACGGCACAATGAGGAAATCCGCCGGCGCACCAATGTCATGCGCATCTTCCCCAATGAAAGCTGCCTGCGCCTCGTCAGGGCGCTGGCTGCGAGACCAACGAGAACTGGATGGAGGCCAACCGCTACATCAACATGGACGATCTGCGCGAGCACAAGAAGCTCGCTCTACGCCAAGCCGCATGACCAGCATCGTGGCCGCCCCATTTTGCAGAACTTGACGCACACAACCTGAAGGAGGTAAGCGTCATGACAACTCTTAGAGGATACATGACCGCGTCGATCCGGCTTTTCCTTGTTGGTCAGGGGCGATCCTCGGGTACGCCTCCGGCGAGGGCCGCCTTGCGCGATCATGGCACGGTAGCGAGGCTGGGCTCTTAAGGTCGTCCTTAGGAGCGTAAGCCCCGCGACCATCCCATCGCTGAAAACAAACCCTTGATCAGCGGGCGCCCGACGGACCGCCTCTGTCGTCGTGGCGCTCCCATGAAGAACCTGGCCCATAGTGCATCCTTTGATTCGGAAGATAAGGATGCCCCATCAAAACCTGAGATCAAACATTTAGGCAGGCCTCGACTGGGACAAGTAAAACGGCCGCATTCGAGGCATGAGGCTGCACGCGTCTAAGATCCGAACAGCCAATACCCGAGCGTCCTCGACATCCCCGCCGCCAGAAGTCAACGATGCCCAGATCGGCCGCACGACCACCAGCAGAAGGGCGCCACCTCAACCCGTCCTACACTCAACATTTTGTCGCGTCCGCGACGTGCCTTCTTGATCCGATCCGTGGTCTGCTCACCTAAATAGCTGAAAGAGATCACGCATTTCTGTTTCCGGCCTGATTAGCCAGTTTGGCACGAGGTTTGCAACTTTGTGTGCGATCCAGTTGAACGGGCCGATTGGCACAGTCACCTGAAATCACAACTAATTAAAGGAACGGAACATGTCGGAACTGTATCGGATGGCATTACCAATGGGGGACAGCCGGCCGGCAATGCCTCCGCCCACCACAACCAGCCTTCGCCTGACTGTCTCGTGCTGGCCACGCCAGAGTAATCAATTTTGTCCTAAGAACCACAATACGACAAATCGCAGAACGTCCATCCATCCATCCTGAAACCAAGACACAGCAATCGCTTGTCGACGCAGTGTCCCACCGCCGAGAGGAAATGTAGATGAGAAAATTTGTTGCCGCCAAGCTTCATGGAATAACTGTGACCGACGCGAATTTGAACTACCGGGGCTCAATAACTTTGGATCCAGATCACTGCGACGAAGCCGGCATCCTTCCAATGGAATTCGTTGAAATCTGGAATAAATCATCGGGCGCTCGAATCAGCACTTACGTGATTTATGGAGAGCGGGGTTCTCGTTGCTGCGTGCTGAACGGAGCCGCTGCTCGCACCTGTCAGGTCGGGGACGAAATAATCGTTTGCTC
Source organism: Mesorhizobium sp. WSM4310 (assembly GCF_007003935.1). Lineage (NCBI taxonomy): Bacteria > Pseudomonadati > Pseudomonadota > Alphaproteobacteria > Hyphomicrobiales > Phyllobacteriaceae > Mesorhizobium > Mesorhizobium sp. WSM4310. The sequence continues at coordinate 21,563 of NZ_VFTA01000042.1, read as the reverse complement.
CTCCGCATACATCGAGGAGCATCAGATGGTGGAGATCAAGCCGCGAGTGCTGACTTTCCACCGGGATAATTCTATCTGCGACCACATGTTCTACGAGGGTGCAATAGACGACGATGGAAGGATAACGTTCTCGATTCGCGAGGGCTCTCCCGGCGATAACGCGCTAAAACTCACTCCCTAGTAGGGCCTTTCGGTGACAGCTCGTGGCGCCGGGTCCCGGTCAAGGGCGTACTCGTCCCCAGTACTCTGGTACGCGATACAGTGCATTATCCCACTCGGCCACTATTCGGTCAGTTGCCATCAAGCCCAATCGGTTCTGCCCAGATCTGGGAAGACGATTTTGCTGCGCCAAAGGCAACTTCAGCTTCAGCCAGCGGCTGCGGGTAGAGGCGACCAATTTCACGGAATGTTTGGCCTTGGATCGTTGTCTTTAAGTCTGAGGTCCACGATGGCAAAACGACCTATCGACAAAAACGCAGAGTGGAGAACAGCCAATGTCAAGGAAAGCTCTCATCCTGGTTGAAGGCCATGCAAGAGGTAATGGAATACGATACATCCACGCGGCCCGGCGTCTTGGCTTTCATCCAATTACACTATCAGTTGATCCAACACAGTACGAGTATCTTGCGGCGGAAAGAAGCGAGGCAATCCGTGTCGATACAACCAATCTTGATACCTTGATTCGCGAATGTTCCAGGCTGCGTGAGACCAATGACATCGCTGGTATCACGGGCTTCTCGGGCATCGACGAGTCGGTCTATGCAACCGTTGGCAAACTATGTCGGCATTTCGACTTACCGGGACCCAACCCCGAATTGATTGAACGATGCTGTGACAAATTCTCTCAGCGCCAGCTACTTGCGGAAGCCGGAGTTCCGATACCCGCTTATCGCATGGCGCTGAATGTGGCAGAAGTAGAAAGCGCTGTCGCGGAGATCGGCTTTCCCGTAATTGTTAAGCCGGCAATCGGCAGCGGTAGCATCGGTGTCCGATTGTGCCGCAACGCCGATGAGTTAGCTGACCACACGACCTATCTGTTGGGTGGGAAGCACATCTGGCCGTCTTCGCCGAGGATATTGGTTGAGGAATTCGCGCGCGGCCCTTTTTATAGCGTGGAGATAATGGGCAATGAGGTTATTGGGATTGTCGCCGTTGATTTCGGCCCCCCACCGCATTTCGTCTTCCGTGAAACGACCTTCCCGGCCCCGCTTGCGGAAGACGATCATGACCGTATCGTTGATGTTTCGCTGAGGTGCTTGCAAGCTCTTGGCCTTAATTGGGGGCCAACGAACATCGAGCTCCGGTTGACTAATCATGGCCCGGTTGTAATCGAAGTGAATCCGCGTCTTGCTGGTGCGCTTGAGCCTGAACTGGTCCAACTGGCGAGCGGTGTCGATCTGGTCACCGAGCACATCAAGCTTGTCGTCGGCGAGGAATGGGATTTGCGCAGAAGGCATTTGCAGACCGCAGCCGCGCGGTTCCTAGTTGCTGATTGCGACGGCACCCTCGATTGGATCGATGGCGGCAGTCAGGCGATCGCGGTACCAGGTGTCGCTGAAATCAAATTGTATGTTGAACCCAACGCGCCGATCTTCAGGAAAGGCGATTTTCGAGACTGGATAGGACATGTCGTCGCCGTTTCACCCAGCCTTGCTCAGACCGAAGCGATACTCCAACGAGCTGTCGACTTAATCGCTTGGTCTATCACACCGCCGTCGGGCGAACAGGAGCGATCTGCAGCCCCACGACTCCCCCCCAACTGAGAGGTGATCCGTCGCCAGCATAAGAACTCTTACCCGCAATAGCTCGCCTTGTTGTCAAAAGCATAGCTGGAGTTCAAACTTATGAATATATCCAAGGGACCCCAGGCATTCCCTAGAAGTGAATACCTTCGCCGGCTCGGCTCGGTGAAGTTCGAAATGGGTCGGTGCGATATCGACGCGCTCGTCGTTTCCGACCAACATAACATTACCTATCTCACGGGGTACACCGCGCTATCAGCCTATGTTCCTCAGGCCGTTGTGGTTTCGATACGAGAAGAGGAACCGACGTTCATTCTGCGCCGCTGTGATGCGCCGGCAGCCATTCATCAATGTTTTATGGAGCGCGACAAAATCGTCGCATACCCCGAAGCGTATATTGGAAATCCTGACAAGGATGGCTATGACGCGGTAGTCGATTACTTGGAGGACGTCGGCCTCGCGAGTCGAGGCATAGGAATCGAGCTATGCTGCCTTCCATCGCAATCGGCGAAAAAGTTTAGGATGCGCCTGCCTGGTGCCACGATCGTCGATGCTACTAAGGCGGTCACTTGGAAAAGGCTCATCAAGTCAGATCTCGAGATAGCTGTAATGCGGGAGGCGGCGGCAATCTCAGACGCCGCGATTCGACGCGCTGCTGAGGTAATACGCCCCGGGGTGCGTGAAGCAGACGCGTGCGCGGAAATTGTGGCAACGTTGGTGCGCGGCGCAAACGGTAAGCCAGGAAGCGGGATCGAGGGAATAAGTTTGTGTTCATCACCGCGAACGGGAACGTGCCACATTCCGTGGAGCGAGGACGTTTTTCGCTATGGATCGCAGGTGAATCTCGAAATCGGCGGTGCGCGATATGGTTACTGTGCTGGGCTTATGCGCACTTACACGATCGGCTCACCCTCCGATCGTCTACGTCGCGTGCATGAGATCCAAGTCGCCGGCCTTGAGGTCGCTCTTGATGCGATACGGCCAGGAGCGACTTGCAGCGATGTTGCCAACGCCTTCAATCGCAGCATCGAGAAGCGGGGCCTCAAAAAGGAGACGCGTTGCGGCTATGCACACGGCATTGGTTGGTTGGAGCCGACCGCAAGCCTTAAGGATGGCGATATGACAGAGTTGCTACCAAACATGACCTTTCACCTGATGTTAGGTAATTGGATCGAGGAGGATTTTGGATACGTCATCAGCGAAACGTTCCGTGTCACAGACTCCGGCGTCGAGGTACTGACCACTGCTCCCCGGAAGATTTTTGAGATCTAAATTAGAATATGGCTTGTCATAACGACAGCGCGGACGTCCGGAATAGATCTTGCCGGTCGACGAGATGTCGCCTACCTTGTTGAAGTGCGGACGGCGAGCGGCGGTCGGCATGCGGGGCCGATCCGTGTCGAGGCGAAGCCGAACGCACGCTGGTCGCTGTACGACCAGTTCTCCTGCGGCCGATCAACTCGTCGACGACGTGACGCGCGAATGCCTTACGCGATTCCGGACACAGATCTCTGGTCGCCGCGTTGCTCGCGAACTGACGACCTGATCGCCCAGCGCGGCAAGCCCGGCATGATCGTCGCAGACCACCGCACGGAGTTTACCTCGAACACGGTCCTTGCCTGATCAATGGATCATCGCGCCGAAAATACATTCCGCTGCAAGCCCATGTGCGCAACATAAATGGCTGCACCTCTAGTCTACTCGCCACTGTTTAAAAGACTGGGGCAGGTCAATGCGCTTTCGTTACGACCTCAGAGCAAGTCTACAGGTCATAGTAGTAGGTAAGGTATGGACTCAATTTACCGATCTTGTCATAGAGCGCCCGCGCATGATAATTTGATCTGTCCGTATTCCAATAGATTCTCAGCCAGCCTTGGTCGCGACCGTAGGAGGCCAGATTCGTGAGCATGGCTTGGCCAATCCCCTGGCGCCGCGAAGACTCGTCGACATAGAGATCTGCGAGAAAACAGACCGGACGATCGCTAAGAGTATACGGGTGAATGACAAAGGTAGCAAAACCTATGGTAACGCCAGTTGCTGAGACCGCGATCAGCGCGTTAATCGGTTCGTCTGGGCGCTCGATGCGCCGCCAGATCCTATCTGTCGCCTGTTCTGATGAATTGAGACCTTGGTCGGCGCAATATGCGTACCAAAGGGACCGCCATGCATCGCGGTCGGCAGTGCCTGCGAGACGAATCTCCATGAGGGGCGGGCTCCGGCTGAGAATGGGCTCCAGGGCGCGAGGTGTTCGGCCTGAAAGGTTGACGGCTTGCGATAACTGCCACCGGCCCGCAAGACGTGCAGCACGCGACCGCCGGGTGTTATAAGATCTTTCCGCCTGTGACGGCGTCGTGGTCGCGCTGGAACTGGTTCCCGGGAGCTCGGTTCGCGATACGTCAAGCGCGAGTTGGGCGAGCGTTATCATGGGATCAAGTTCCCTCAGGTTTTCCCGCAGCACGTTTGCGACAGCGGTGCAGATCTAGTGCGATCTTTCCCTGCGACCACACGATGCAAACAATCTGACACCATAGGTGCATTCATCCCGAAGCGGGCTTCCGACCGCCGCGCTACACGCGCGACGGCGGGACAATCTAGCGGATGCGAGAGTTCTTCCAGCTTACCACGGAGATCTGCACCGCGTCGGCGCCATAATTGCGCATGCTTTAGAAAAGCAGACAATCATTGCAGTTCGCGCGCGCGTCCGGCGCCATTCCCAGTCACCCATATTGACTCAACGTTGCGCAGCATCATTTCTACAACACTAACTTGCTGCCCTTGTCGCGAAGTCAGGCGAGCGTCGATCTCGGGATAAATAAAGAAGGGCAGCGAAATTCGATCAGTCGGACCACTATGCACGACCTGGTGGGGCGTACTCTTGAAGCGGCCGTCGCTCAAGACCTGAAGGAGGTCGCCCAGATTGACTACGAGACTATCGGGCAGGCTCGGCACCGGCATCCATCGACCGCGGAACCACACCTGCAAGGAACGCAGGGGGAGTTCCTCTTGCAGCAGCAGCGTGAAGAAGCCATGATCCGTGTGCTTTGCGCAAGTGCCGCCGCGAGCTGGATACCGTATCACGCGTTGCCCAAGCGTCGGCGTGCTGAAATGGCGTTGGAACCATGCCTCTTCCATACCTATCAGGTCCGCCAGCGCATCCCCGATCTGGGGGACAATCCCGGCGAGCACGGTAGCCTGCAAAGCAAGCAGGTTTCTTGCGAAGCCAGGAGCCAAGGCTTCATCCGGAAGGCGCGTGCGGCCGGAGAACGGACGCCGGTCGCCTTCGTTCTCAATTCCGAGGTCGAATACCTCCTTTGGATCGAAGCCGGCCTCAGGATGTAGCATTTCGCCGTGTAAAGGACTGTATCCACGGGCGGCAGTGGGGTACACGTCCTGAAAGGCGTGCCCGTAGCGTTCCTTAACCGACTGTGGCAATGCGAAGAATCGCCGGGAAGCCTCAATGGCTTGCGCGATCTGTTCCCCGGGGATGCCGTGCTCGACAAGGTAGAAGAACCCGTATTCCTGGCATGCCATTTGCAGGCGCTGGCGCTCGTCACGTCGCGTTGCATCGTCTCTCAATTTCGAAAGTGAAATTTTCGGCAGCGTGGTCATAGTCAATCCCCTTTTTGGGCGCTTAAGTTGATTAGTGTTTGCCGCGGCTCTCAAAGTCGACAGTTCCTTGGATGTGGGCAACGCGCCGTCTCTTCCAATAATAACGAAAGTCGACATGATGTCCCATTCTAAGGCTAAGCCGATGGCTGGGCGGTGATTCCGTCTTAGCAATTGATCTCTAGCGCTTCCTGGTGAAGATAACAACGATTTGTATGTTAATATAGTTGTATATATTGTTACATCCGTCGCGGTTAGTTTAACATTATCACGGCCAAGATACTAAGAGCGATTTACAATTCTGAATTGCTTTATGACTTCCAGGCTCAATCCAGACCAGCGCCGACCTCCGGGTTTCATGGCAGGATCGGCCATCTCGAAGAGCTCTATGACGCGAGGTATCGCCAGCTACCTGAGCTCGTCCATCACACACGCCGTCCCGGACGATGGCCGAATGGCAGAAACCGACCGCTCGAAATTTTCCTATCCCATAGTCTTTTTCGACGCTATCCGGGTCGAGCGGTCAAGCTCAGGGACGAAGACTTCGTTCGCAAAAAAGCCATCTACATCGGGTTCGGCGTTCTGCCTGGCGGCACCAAGGAGCACATGAGCTGAGGAAGCGCTTGTCGACGTTATCCGCCGTCTCGACGAGACGACTAGCCGAGCAGCAAAGCAGGCAGCGATTTAGCTCCGTCTGCCGTCTCTCAAGGTTGTGTCGGCCAATTTCTCAGCCACCATAATCGTCGGAATGTTTGTGTTCGCCCGAGGGCAAAATGGCATGACGGAAGCGTCGGCGATCCTCAAACCCAAAATACCATGAACGCGTCCCGACGGATCGGTCACAGCGCCAGGATCCGCGGCTGCCCCCATCCTGCAGGTCGACGTCGGATGCCAACTTGGGATGACGTTCTGGCGAATATACCGATCCAGATGTTTCTCGTCGTTGACGAGATCGGAAATGCTATCCCCATCCGTTATGACGCGCCTAATCAGCCCACGGCGCAGCCGCGGCGACGCGTCCATGAGCAGCGCCAGAAATGACGTGAGTGCATAGTTTGTGCTTGTGACCTTGCTCACCAGCTTCGCTCGCGCATTCAACGCTGACGGAAACGGGTCCAGCGCCACAGAGGACAGCGAATCTTGCTGCAGCAGGCGGACTATGAAGCGAAAGCCCTGCTTGAGGCGCTCGGCGTCCCGCTTGTCGCTCAACCAGTTGAAATCGACCTCCGGCTCTATTTTATGCGAACTACCCTTGAGCGCCACAGTTCCCGTCGAGTAGCTGCGATTGACCCACACGGCGAGAGTGCCGAGGCGCCTCCCCAGCGGGTGCCAGGATGATTTGGCAACAGTCGATATTGCCATATCGGTCGACGGGCAGCCTTCGTAACCCGACGAGTAGCGGGCGTGCATCTGAATATATTCGCTCACGCCGGGTGACAAGCGATCGGCCGGCTTCAAATAGGCCGAAACGCAAATCGTGGGGTGTTCCTGAAGATTCTGGCCCACACCTTTCAAATCTGCAACGATAGGGATTCCGAATTGTACTAATTCCTTCGCGGGGCCGATCCCGGAGCGCATCAATATGGCGGGTGAATGGAGTGCTCCTGCGCACAGGATAACGCAAGAAGCGCTATACGATTGCACGCCCGATTTGTTCTCCGTCTCGACCCCCGTTACCGTTGTTCCCAAAAAGGTCAGCCGCGCAACTGTCGTTTCGGATAAAATCGTTAGATTGCGGCGAGAGCGGACGGTTTCGGGTAAGTACGCCATCGCGGAGGAGACCCGATGACCATTGCGGTTGGTCAATGGGACAACTGAATAGCCATCACCGAATGCACCATTGAAGTCTGGCCTGAAATGAAGCCCCAAAGCATCGTAAGCATCGGAGATTGCCCGGATGAAGCCCGACCAGTCTGATTGGCGCACACGTTTGATTGGCAAGGGGCCGTTCGTGCCATGAAATTCCCCGCCGAAATCCAAATCGCATTCTAGACGACGGAAGTAGGGCAGCACGTCTTCCCAACCCCAGCCCGTTGCACCGCTTGAGGCCCACTCATCGTAATCTCCGGGCCCGCCGCGGTTGGCGACTTGGGCATTGATGCTGGAGCCGCCACCCATGACGCGCGCCTGTTCGTAATGGACAGGCTTGCGGCCACCTCGCACCGTTGTCGCGTGGAGTGACTGCCATCGATAACCGGGATTAAGGTAAGCACGCGTTGGGTCGCCATCCTGGATGTCGTCAGGAATGGCATTCGGCGGCGTATCAGGGCCAGCTTCAATGAGCAGCACGCGAGCGCCATAGGCGGAGAGCCTGCTCGCCATCACGCATCCAGAGGAGCCACCACCCACGACGATATAATCGAAAACCACGCAACTCCCCATCAAGGTACCAAGTGTGATGGGCTTCTTCAGCAAAGCGCTCCTCCTACCGCCTGAGATATGGTCACTTACGGCGCGGCAGCTCCACATCATGCCGTCTGTAACGGAGCGATTTGATCGCCAAATCGGTCGAGGGCATGCCCGAAGCGAGACCGAGCGACCCATCTGAACTATCTCTGAACCGACAAGCTCTCAATTCCAGGGCACATGCATCTCCGGACACGCCGGTGCGTCGGTGTGAATGATTGCAAGTTCGTAGGGCGAGAGCAGCGCTCGCCTACGGTTTCTTGCATCACCGTCTTCCGAGAAACAATGATACTAACAAGAGATAACGACGACTTTTTCGATTTTTACAGCAGTCAAGACTGTCACTTCAAAATATCGCATAACTACGTTATTGTAGACCCGGTCTCTTACATAGCGAAGGCCTACTTTCGGTGCTTTCCGAAGCGAACGCGTGTTCGTTGGGCGAATGAATGAAGTGACCTTCTCGAGCGTTAGGTTCTCGAAAGCAAACTGGATCGCTGCCCTGCCGGCCTCTGCGGCGATCCCCTTACCGGAAGACGCAAGGTGGAGGCACGATACGGTTTCCACATTAGTGGGATCTTCGGGCAGATACGGGCCACTGTACATCAATCCACAGTAGCCTGCGAATTTTCCGACTTGGCCTTCGCCTTTTACGAACACCATCCATAAGCCGAAACCATTGCTCTGCCAATGATGGATGAACTGTTGTAGTTTAGCTTTCGATTGCTCTCGGGTCGGATAGACTCCATCCCACATGGCATTTACCACAAATGGATCGCTATGAAGCTCATGTAGAAGAAGCTCGTCGCTATGCGACGGTGGCCTTAGGATTAGGCGCGGCGTTTCTAGAATGTACATGAGAAGCTCCCTTCTAGCCATAAGTTAGAGCCGCACTTACCTCCAACGCGGCCATGATCTCCTAGCATGAGCGTCAAGGCCGCAGTGCTTGATTGAAGGCGTTCGACGAGGTTTATGCTTAAGGTAGCGAGGTCTACACAAATCAAGCTTTGGGCGCCTAACCGTGTCAGTGTTGACGGCACCTGGAAAGCCGGCCCGAAGGCGATAAAAAAATTAGGCGCCTCCTTTCAGAATGGAAGCAGGCGACGCGCTGGTGAGCGGGCGCCTGATACGCGCAACATGCTGCGGCGGCGTTTACGCAAGGGGTTGCTTACCCCAAGGGGGGGGTATGGTATTGGCCCAAAACCGGCTAACTACATTGTTCATTTAAAATACGCGCCTCCTTCAAGCTTAACCTGCACTGGTCACTTTGCGAATGCCCGCCAGTGGGTTCTTCAGCGTGCCGACGGTGTGCAGGTATTCTCCCGGATCACCGAAGTCCACCATTTGCTGGTTTTTTTGTATCTGCAGTCGATTCATACATCGTCGCAGAAATTCTGGAGCGAATAGGTCATGCTGCCTGTATTTTTCGTCATATTCCGGATGTTTCGTCTGGTAGCCAAGGATGGACTCGCTTACGAGCTGCCAGAAGTGTGTCGACGGAAAATCAAGATGTTCTTCGAGTGTTACAGCCAAGTAACGAAAGAAGCAGTCGAAAACGTCGGTGAAAATGAAGTCGTGCTTCATGTCGCGATTTACTTGAATGCAGATCCTCTTAATCTCCTCCGGCACGTTGAGATCTCCGCCTAGAATACGAAGCTCCTCGCCAATGTCTTTCATGATAACTCGCGTCGGAGCGTGATCTTTCATAACTAGAATTATATTTTCTCCATGTGCCATAAACGCTAGATCGTAAGCATAAAAGCAGTGGAGAAGCGGCGCCAGATAAGATTCAAAATAGCGGCGTAGCCAAGCGGCGGCGTCTAACCCCGAGGCATTGATGAGGGCTGTCACGAGTGCTTCACCATTGTAATCGACATGAAGCAGCGACGCCATTGTCATCAGACGTTCCCCTTCTTTCAACTGCCGAAGGGGGCTTTCCCTCCACAGCGCAGAAAGCATCTGCTTGTAAGGGGAGTCCTTCTTGAGGGCGGTGTTGAAACAACGATTGCGATAGCCAATCGTCGCGACCTCGCGAAGGATGCTGAAGCCGTTGGCGGCTAAATAGGAGTCACTGTCGAGCAAATTCTTCAACCATTCGTTGATGGCGGGCGTCGCCAGCATGTGTGTCGGTGACAAGCCGCGCATAAACCCCATGTTAAGTATCGACAGCGCCGTTTTCACGTACCGTTTATGCGGATCGCTTATATTGAAAAGTGTGCGGATCGATTGCTGGGCATGATATATGTCCTTCCCCTGGCCTAGGCAGACAATGTGCCGGTTGGCGATATCCGCCGCGAAGATAGTTGAGAGCCGATTGAACCATTGCCAAGGATGCGCTGGCATATAGATGTAATCGGTCGAGTTTAGTCCCTTTTGACGCAACGCTGCGTCGAACTGTTCCAGCGCCTGTCGACCGAGTTCCTCGTGCATGAGAAGGTCGTAGTCGAGCGTTGAAATGGACTTAAACGTTGCCATTTCTTTATGGACGGCCAGCCATATGAGTCTTATCGAACTGCCCACCTCCGGCGCATAGCGACTATAGTCGAGCGCGTCAAAGCCAATGCGACCGTTATTCGCGATAAAGGTCGGGTGGCCCTCCGTCATGCCAGCCTCAACGATCTGGTAATCGGCAAAAGCCAGTTCTGCGGCGGATATCTCTGTTTTGGCCTGCTTGTACGCGCTGCCATACAGCGTGCTGCTGATCTCCTGCAGGTAAACCGGCATCATCTCTTCCTTTATGCCAAGATGGCGGCTGAACTCAATAACAAAATCAAGCGCATCCAGGGGGGCCGGCCTGCCCTCAATCCTTTTCTCCAGAGAGCCGGCGTCCACTTGCCAGTGATCTAGCAGGAGGCGCCGAGCCTGGAACCAATACTCCAACCCAGGGGTCTCGCTTTCCAGCACATACTTCCCCCAGTCGCCTTCCATTCGCTGGAGTCGAGGAGCAATTAGCAACTCGTGTGCAAATTCGCTGATTGCTTTACGGATAAGGAGCCGGTTGGCCTTTGCCCATAAATGCGGTTTCAAATGCTGCGTTACGCGTTCGGCTAGGCTTATCTCATCGTCTCGGGCTGTCATATCACTCACGATCTCAACTCCTTCAGAACGTAACGGTGTAAGGTTCGCGAACGCGCCTTACACTCGTCTCGCCAAACTTCGACGTCGCACAAAATCCGTTCTATTTTTCATCAGAAAGGATAAGAAATACCGGACCTCTTATACAAGTTAATTTCTAATGTGTTGTGTACCGTTCGTCTTCGCTCGTGATAAACCAGCAATATTACCATCTTACTTATATAATATATTAGAATACCGGTTTCACCGGCCCTGGACGTCGTCCTTCATCTTGCAACGAGCAAGAAGTGTGTATTGATTTGCACATGCCGTACTGTCGTTCGATCACGTCAAGCGGTCGGTGTCCATTGTTTGAGCTCTCCGAGTGTCCATTTTTGCTGTCCGTCTCCATACAATCGCATACGTCTAAAGCGGAATTTCCTTTGCTTGATAAGCCCAGACTGGGTAGGGGGGACTGAGTGAATGCCTACTCCGCTGAAATGCTGTCCTGCACCGCGCCAATGCTGTCGCGTACGATCGACAGACCACGGCGCAGTTCAGCCTCGGTTATGGTAAGGGCTGTCATGAACTTGAGCACCTCACCATACGAGCCAGCGATCTCGATCACCAAGCCGCGACGAAAAGCTTCCCGGGAAATGAGCCCCGGCAATGAGTGGTGCTTTGGTGATACGAGTCCATACATCAAGCCGCGGCCTCGGACATTCAGAGCAAGGCTGGGGAAGTCGTCTGCGATCGACTTGAGTTCTTGAGCCAAGATGGCTGATTTGCGAGCAATCTCATCTTCAAACTTGGAGTCGGACCAGTAAGTCTCAAGGGCCGCACGAGCAGTGACGAAAGCATAGTTGTTGCCCCTGAACGTGCCGGTGTGCGCACCCGGCGTCCAGACATCAAGTTCAGGCTTCATGAGGACAAGGGCCATAGGCGTTCCAATTGCAGACAACGACTTTGACAGGGTAACGATGTCCGGCACGATCTCAGCCGCCTCGAAACTGAAGAATTTCCCTGTGCGACCGACACCAGCCTGAATATCATCGAGGATCATCAGGATCTCGTGCCGAGAGGTCAGATCACGCAGCCGTTGCAGCCATTCAACGGTAGCAGCATTGACACCGCCTTCGCCCTGCACTGCTTCTAGGATCACCGCAGCGGGTTTGCCGAGACCACTGCTAGGATCATCGAGAAGCTTCTCGAAATACTCGATCGTGTCTGAAGCGCCGAGATAGCCCTCGTACGGCAACGATGTCACGTGCGCGAGGGGAAAGCCGACAGCATCTCGGAACTTCGTGTTTCCGGTTGCCGCCAACGCCCCAGCGCTGACTCCGTGAAACGAGTTCGTAAACGAAACGATGTTTGACCTGCCGGTCACTTGGCGAGCTAGCTTCAGAGCCGCCTCGACCGCGTTCGTACCTGTGGGGCCAGTAAATTGCAATTTATAAGACAGACCGCGGGGCTTCAAAATAAACTGCTCAAAAGCTTCGATGAAGGCCTTCTTGGCGGTCGTAGCAAGGTCGAGCCCGTGCACAATTCCGTCGCGCGCAATGTAGTCCAACAACGCCCGCGTGAAGGCTGGGTTGTTGTGCCCGTAATTCAAGGCTCCCGCGCCTCCCAAGAAGTCGATGTATTCCCGACCGTCTGTAGCTATGAGGGCAGTGCCGACGCCTCGATCGAACAGAACTGGGAACGCACGGACGTAGCTCCGCACCTCAGACTCAAGACGATCAAAGATCGCGAGGCTTACATCGTTTGTAGGAGTAAACTGCTTCTTCATAGGGCGAGTCCTGAATTGTAGCCTGCAAAGGCATCAGCCCAAACTGTCTGGCGAAGGCCATTTCAATCGGTTCGAGGTTCGGCTTGTATGACGGCAGCATGAGCAGTCACACGCCTGGCCACGCCAACTCACGGCCCAAGCCAGTCGATCGCTGCGAGGTCCAACGTCACGTCCACCAGAGAACAAGATCAGGCCGCGCAAATCCGAAAAAGCAATTCAGCACTAGGCGACGCTTTCCGTCGCCTAATTGACCGGTAACCCCGTGAACGAAGCCGCCATCGATTAGGGCGATATCCCCGGTTTTGAGCTCGAACTCGCGGCAAGGGACGGCTTCCAGATAGGCTGCCGAATAGGGATATCCAGTGGTCTCCACACCTTGCGATATCCGGTCCGCAACCGTCGGCTTGTGGCTCCAGAGCTTCAGATTGCCGCCTTCCTCAGGCATGCTGGGATAGAGGTTGAGCGCTGCGACCGTATTGTGCGCCACCGCAGAAAGCTCGTAATCATCGCCAGCACGTAAGACTTGAGCGACGTCGTCGTGGGGATCCAAGGAAAATGTGCCTGTGCCCGACCAACTGAGGCCGCGACAAACATTGGCCTGGCCGTGTTCGGAACGGGCTAGCCGCAATTCGATTCCCTGGTTGTGAAGCTCTCGCTTCAACGCCCTGAATACTGCTCGAACCGGGTCAACCAAATTCTTAAAAAGGGCATCGACGTACGGCCGCGCGTTTTCGGCGTCTGCGAAATAGGTGGCTGCATCCTTCCTGTAGTGAGATGCGCCGACATATTGTCCGGGCACACCATCTTTACGCTCTCTGAGACCAGAGCTTCCAATAAAGTTCGTAGTGATCTCCTCGGCTACTTCGGTGCTGAAAGCTTGCTTGATGTGCAGAGCGGTGAGCTCACCTTTCAGGACCGAGATGATCTCCGCCGTGTTGATCGACCCGGTCCGTTCTTTGATCGAAACCGGCGAGATGGCTGGCACTTGAGATATCTGACTAGGCATTGTCTTGCTCCTGTAGTGCGTGTTCAAGGATGGTGATGCCACGATCGAGTTCGGCATCGGTGATGGTTATCGGTGGGAGGACTTTGATAACGTCGCGATTTGGCCCCGAGGATTCGATAAGAAGGCCATTTTCGAATGCGACATCGTGCACGCGGCCGACAACTGCCGGTGAACGGCATTTCAGGCCGGCCATCAGACCGCGGCCGCGCTTCTGTTCGATGTATCTTGGAAATTTCGCAACCAGGCGATCGAGGTGCGTTTGCAGCCTGACGGCTGTCCGCTCGACACCTGCAGTAAATTTCCTATCCGACCACATCTTGCACATGGCTCCTGCCGTCACGAAGGCGAAATTGTTGCCTCTGAAGGTCCCGCTATGTTCTCCGGGCTTCCATATGTCCAAGTCGGGTCGAATCAGAACGATGGACAACGGACTACCTGAACCGCTTAGGGACTTGGAAAGACACACAATATCCGGTTCGATTTTCGCGGACTCGAATGAGAAGAAATCGCCAGTTCGGCCCGCACCCGCCTGAATATCGTCGACGATAAAAACAATGCCGTGCGTACGGCAAATGCGCTGAATTTCCGTGAGCCAAGCTGCGGATGCGGCGTTCATGCCGCCTTCGGCCTGGATGGTCTCCAGAATGATTGCGGCAGGCTTTTCTATGCCGCTCCCCGGGTCGCTCAAAACGCTGTCGATGTAACTGGCGGAATCGAAAGCTTGGCTCGGATAGCCGTCATAGGGAACACGGATCACATCGTGGCGAGCGACGCCTCCCAGTTCCCTGGTTGAGGCCGAGCCCGACACCGCTAGAGAGCCGAGCGACATGCCGTGGAACGCATTCGTAAAGGCCATGACGCTCGAGCGGCCGGTGTATTTTCGCGCCAGCGCCAGCGCCGCTTCGTTGGCGTTCGTGCCGGTCGGCCCGGGAAACTGAATCTTGTACGAAAGGCCTCTGGGTTTCAGGATCCAATCGACGAACCCTTCAATGAAGTCACGCTTTGCCGCCGTATGCATATCAAGCGACAGAAGAATGTTCTCACCGACGAGATATTCAATCGCTGGCGCCATAATATCCGGATTGTTGTGCCCGTAGTTGAGTGCGCCGGAACCCACCAGGAAATCGATAAAGGGCTTACCCGTCTCGTCCCAGATCGTCGCCCCAAGGGCCTTCGTAAAGACGGTGGGGAACGCCCGGCAATAACGACGAACGTTAGATTCATGAGCCGTGAAAGCGTCGGTGTCCATATCAAGTCCTCTGCACATAGTCTTTCAAAGAAGAGAGCTGTTTAATGGCTAGTGGTTTGCGGCAGATGTTCGTCGCTTAACGTTGAAGCAGAATGCCGGAGGCAGCTTTGTTTGGTCTGGGTTTGGTCTGGTGATGCCGGCATCCTCATCAAATATTGTTGGGTTGCGTTGCCCTCCATTCGGATGCTTTCGAATGTGCTGCAACAGGATGGCTTCTAAAGCTTCCGCGAAAGCATCGCTACTATGGCATCAGGTAGTTGACGTACCCACCCTTCGCTGCCCATAGCGCTCCGGACAAATGAATGAGTCCAAGGAGATCAGCAGGGTCGCGTCGCCAGAGGTTGTGTCGCTCGGCGGTAGCGAAGCCGCTCGCGAGCGCGCTCCTCAATAGCGCCGTAGCGAGCGAGCGGCTTCGCGGCGGTCATCAATATTCGCCGTTCAACCTCGGGCTGCGGACACCAACCTGATTCAAGAAACTATTTGATGACCGATGACACAGCGAAAGCCACGCTCTCTTTGAGAAGAATGCGGATTCCGATCTCTTGCGCGATGACTGGCCCGAGCCGCCGGATCAAGAGGGCGGGGCCGCCGTGGACCCCCTTGACGGAAAGCCCGTTCGTAGGCCAGGCGGAAGCAACCGGGAGACGCGCTGGCGAAGGGCCGCATCGGTTTCGAGAACGTCCACTACCGCGACGGCAACCATCCCCGGCCGCAGCTGGGCTGCTGCCTTCAGGCGAGTCGAAAAGGAGATCGTCCGGGAGGGTGAAGGCGTTGACGAGGTGAGCCGTGAGTAAGCAATCAAGCTCTGATCGGGATCGACTAACACTGTTTCCATCCGACCGATGGTTGACCTGTGATCGGCGTTACCTCAAGCTAGGCAGGCCGACAAGCTCGGTTGGAAGGCGAAGACCTTTCGATGAGCTCGTCTCCGAAATGCTCGAGGCCCACTGCCGCGCCTACAGGAACATACTGGCGTAACGTGAAAACACGATGGCGTCGCGGGCAGGTGCATCTGTCGTGGGGCCATCCGCACTGCCAGGCACGCCCTCTCGGCCGGCATGCACTCAGGTCCGGTCGTTTGGGTCGGCGAATTCACACATCCTGCAAAGCAGAAAACCATCTGCTCCATTCATGCGGTCGACGATTTCGCGAAAAACTGGCTTTTCAAACAGAGCGGAGTAACCCTCATATAGAAGGTTGCCCAATACGTGACGCCGTTCAAAATCCATAGAGCACAGGGTAACGTCGCCGTTTGGAAGAAGAACATTCCGATACTGTCGTGCGTCCACGCAGGTTAGGGCTCCGACCACTGGCTGACGTGGTGCAACGATCTTAGGGTCGACGCTTCCACCCCTACTGCTCACCGGCCGCGCTTTTATCAGGGCTTCGGTAGGAATAATGTCGGCTATATCTGGGTGGGGCTCGCCCAAGGCCACGAATCGGATCAAGGGGATGTCCGCGTCGACGAGTTGACGAACCAGATCGCGATACTTGTCTCCGACCAGGCGGCTGTTCATGTAGGTGCCGTCATCGAAAACATGGACCACGAATACGCCCAAGCGCAAGGCTTGCAATCGCTGCAGGTCCTGCCCGTTCATTCCCACCAGCGTCGTAAAAATCCTGATGCCATGGCCTTTGGCGAAGGCGTGCTCCACCATTTCGGTACAGTCCGGATTGAGCCAAGGTTCGGAGTATCCCGCAAAACCAATGTCGACGGAAGTCGGTACGCGGGCCAGACACCGCTTGAAATCTTCAAGATCCAGATGACTCGCATGAGACACTTTTCTTTGCCGGACCGCGAACTTGTCCTGGGGACAATATGAACATCCTACGACGCATCCCGTGGTCGTCGTTATCTCCAAAACCCTGCCGGCTGTGTTTGCTGAGCGAAGTTCCGGTAAAATCACTGGTGATTACTCCCATCTACTTCCTGCGAAGCGCCACGATGGTGTGCGTGTGCCTTTGGCTTTCTGATACCGCCTGCTGATCTACCGAGGCAACGCAGACATCTACCCTTTTTGGCAGCCTAAGCCGCCCGGTTCACCGATTTGCCGGGCCGACCCTTCACAAACTTCCAGCGCGTCGGACCAGAGACAGCATTGCATCTTTCGAGGCATCACTCGCTCCGGAGATGTAGCCTCAACCGTTGGTCGCTGGCCCGTCGCCGAGATGCGCGCGCAGCACCCTCGAACCCGCCGGAGAGAAGCTTTCTGGATGCCGTCGATCATCCTTCATCGAGCGAGTTCCGTGTTCTCATGCGGGTCAGCCCTCACACTATATTGCCGCACATCGACCAGCAAAGGCCGAGCTAGTGCGCCTGGCGCGCAGTTACTGCGAGATAGGCTTCGAAAAGCCCGACAGGGCTAAGACGCTCCGCTGTATTGAACCCGAAATGTTTTCTGACAGCTGTCAGATTTTGGACACACATCACTCATCGTCAGTCGCTTAATACGGATGGTAATTTCTTCCAGGAATCGGTGACATTGAACACCACCCTGTCATGACCGCCCAATCTCAGCGAAGCGAACTCAGCATCGCCACCAGGACCAAGCCTGAAGATAAATCCGCCGTAGCAGCGTCAACGACATTTTGCTTTCGAAGCCGGATGGATTGCACGAGGTGATTCGCGCCGTGATGCAGGAGGTGCTCGAGGCCGAGATGGACGAGGCGCTGGGTGCTTCGAAGAGCGAGCGCACGCCGGAGCGTCTCGGCTATCACGCGCGCTACTACGGGCGGAGAACTAGCTGCGCACCTACGGCGGTTGGATAATCCCAAGGTTCAAAGCTTTTACAACAGCTACCGTTCTGCTGGTCGCATCCAACTTCCGCATTACATTTTTTAAATGGAAATCTATCGTATTTCGTGATCTGCCTAAAATAGTTCCTATTTCCCAAGATGATTTTCCTTGTGACACCAAATCAATGCACTCTATTTCTCTCGGAGACAGGTTATGAGCTCGTTCCGACGCAGTCGTAGTGTCGAACTTCGTAACCATCCGATGAAACCGCAGCGCGGCCATTTGCAGGTAGGTGATCGCTCTATTCTGCAATTCGCAGTCCGAGGATTGAGCAAAACTCACAAACCTAAAGCTGCCACCAGGGCCATGTAATGGGACGGTAACGCCTGACCTCAAGCCGAATGTTGCTGCTTCGTCCAAGACGCGGCGTCCATCTTCAGTTATGTTTTCATCAGTATACACCTCGCTCCATCGAAAGGGTCCCGCCTCCTTTCGACCTTTCTTGATGAGGGGGTCTATTTTGGCATAGCCCATTCTCGAGTAGCGCTCCTGCCATTCAGCAGGATAATTCCACATCACCACAGAACCCTCCCGGTTCGGCTTGAAAGCCCTCTCTGATGCGAGCGGCCCATAGGCAATCCACGGGCAATCGAAATTCAGCGCAAACGCAGACAACAGTTCGAACAACTGTTCGGATTGAGCGACATCATCAGTCATCTTGAGGAATAGGTCTAACTCCACCGCAATCCGCCGGAGTTCCATGATGTCTCCTTCATTGCGTTCTCATTGGTGCACAGTTTGCTCCAACCCAGCCTCGCAACATCCGAAGTCAACGGGACTCGAGCCGGAGTTCCTTCCGCCACCTGGAGTACCCTCAAGAGTCGTGCCAGCTTGCGAGCGAAGCTTCTCCTTCAGGTCGTCAATCGACGGGGGAGGTACCCAGGAGGCGAACCGACAGCACTGTGTCGGGGAGCGCACAATCCGACAGTCGAGCATTCGATTGACGGAATATGGGCAGGAAAGTATTCGCGGCGCGCTTTTGAAATCAGCACCTAAGTGCCGGGCCTGAGAAAGCTGCATTGCAACTGTACTTATTTGATCGAGGCAAGAACAAGCTCAAAATTCAATCGATACATCGACCTTCTTTTCCAATCTCCCGAGTTGAGCAGCCGTAGCAATCGTATCGACTGGATGGCGGCTGACTTTCTCCAGGCTCGGTAACCTGCTGAATTTGTCCTTCGGATGTTCCCGCTCAGTTGGCACGACTTTTGAACTCACCGTCGTGAGGCGGCAAGAGCTGCCCGCCAAAATTGATGCTGTTATGGGGGAGGTCGAAATTCCAGTTTTGTCTTTTATCGTCTTTGGGACCGAGCGTGTTGATGCGCCCGCTTGGAAACTATGAGACGTTTCCCCGTCCATGGGCGCGGCGCCACTTGTCGCGACGTTTTCGCCTTCACTGTTCGCCTCTGGAACAGGCAGCCGGCCCGGCTCGCGATCATCATGACCGCGATGCTCGCCTCCACGCTGGCTGACGTGTTGATGCCGCTCTATTCTGGCCGACTCATCGACGCTGTTTCTCGTGCTGCTAATGCGGCAGCACCAGCTTCGGATTCAGCTGTTGCAGCATTCTCTGTACCGATTGCATTGGCACTCGGTGGCATTGCCATGCGCCACGTCGCCTTCATTGGCCTGAGCGACCTGGTGTTGAAAATGATTTCCGACGTCGCGACCGAAGCGTTCCATCATGTGCAGCGCTTTTCGACAGACTGGCATGCAAACAGCTTCGCCGGCTCGACAGTGCGCAAGATAACGCGCGGCATGTGGGCGCTCGACCTCCTCAACAGCACGATACTCGTCACGCTGCTCCCGTCGTTTGTCATCTTGATCGGCTCGACGGTGCTGCTCGGCTGGCACTGGCCGGTCATGGGCGTGATCTTTGCTTGCGGCTCTCTCGTCTACCTTGCGTTTTCGATTTCGCTGTCGCTCGGCTATGTCGCGCCAGCGGCGAGCCTTGCCAACCGATGGGACACAAGGCTCAGCGGCGCGCTTGCGGACGCGGTCAGTTGCAACGCTGTGGTCAAGGGCTTCGGCGCAGAGGTTCGCGAAGACGAGCGGCTTGCAAATATCATGACGAAATGGCGGCACCGCGCGCGCCGGAGCTGGGTGCGCGGAACGATCATCGGCTCAACCCAAGGCGTAACTTTGGTTGCGCTCAGGGTGGCGGTGGTCGGATATGCCCTGCTTCTGTGGTCGCATGGACAGGCAACGCCGGGCGAGATAGCATATGTTCTCACGTCCTTCATCGTCCTGCAGGGCTATCTGCGTGATGCCGGCATGCATGTCCGCAACGTGCAGCACTCGGTTAATGATATGGAAGAACTGGTGGCCATCCACAATCAGCAGGTGGATGTTGCCGATCGTCCAGAGGCCAAGCCGATCCGGATCACGAACGGCCGTATCGATTTCGAGAACGTCCACTTCCGCTACGCCAACCATCCCCTGCCGCTCTATAGCGAATGTTCGCTGTCGATTGAAGCTGGCGAAAGGGTTGGGTTGGTTGGACCCTCCGGTTCCGGCAAGACAACATTCGTGAAGCTGATCCAGAGACTCTACGACCTGAGCGGCGGCCGGATCCTGATAGACGGTCAGGACGTCTCGGAGGTGACCCAAGAGTCCCTTCGTTCGCAGATCGCGATCGTGCAGCAGGAGCCGATCCTGTTTCACAGGTCGCTTGCCGAGAACATCGCCTATGGCCGGCCTGGCGCGAGCCAGGCCGAGATCGAGCAAGCGGCACGACTGGCAAGTGCCCACGAATTCATCGCGCCCCTGCCGAAGGGCTATGGGACATTGGTCGGCGAAAGGGGTTTGAAGCTCTCCGGCGGCGAGCGCCAGCGCGTGGCGATCGCGCGCGCCTTCCTCGCGAACGCGCCGATCCTTATTCTGGACGAGGCCACATCGAGCCTCGATTCGGAATCCGAGGTGCTCATTCAACAAGCGGTGGATCGGTTGATGGTGGGCCGAACCACACTCGTCATCGCACACCGGCTGTCGACGGTCCGCTCGCTCGATCGGCTGCTCGTCTTCGACCGTGGCCGCATCATGGAGGACGGCGATCATGCCGCCCTGATCAATCTCGATGGTGGCATTTACCGCCGCCTCTTCGAACGGCAGGCGTTGGAACTCGCGAAGGGCCTGGCCTGATCGCTAAACCGGCTTGCGCGATGCGCCGAGCCGTTGCCGGAGAGGGGTGTGGCAGTGACGAGCGGCGGGCGTTAGGCGGCAAAACCAGCACGGCCGGAACTGTCCGCCAAACGGGCGAGCGGGAATGCACCACGTCTAAGCTTCGGCGAATGCGCGCAGTTACACGCGGGCACCGAATTGTCGCGCCTAACGGCGCACGCACCAAAAGGGCGGGAATGTCGACGGCCCGGGAAGAGTGCGGCCCTCGCCGTTACCCACATTTCGCCAAAGGAAGCGAAGTCAACGCACATTGAGAGGGCGGTGCTTCCCGGCCGGCCGGGATCCCTGTCGCTGGCCCAACCTACCGCACGCTGGCCACGTCAACGGTTCAAAGTCCCTTCGGTTCGCAAAGTCGTCCCCTTGGAGACCCGGAAGCGCAGGAGCTCCGACCGCAGTCTTCGCTCAACTCTGGCCATCTGCTCCGGGATTGGATTCCGTTCCCTTGCTAGCACAGTGGCAGCTGAGCACGAACTCGCCGGCCCCGTGTCTTTCGATTACGGCCAACGGGCTTAGGAAGAGATTGGATTCGCCGGCCCTCTGCGGAGCGAATGAACAGTTCTACAGATCATCGACGTCCGCGAAAAAGAGCACGCAGCCGAAATAGCAGGCCTGAAGCAGCAGCGAACAGGCCAGCGTCGTGACGACTGCCACACGGATCGAATCCAAAGCGAAGTAAACCATCGACGCATTGCTGCACAGGACCAGCCCCACGAGCCGACAAAAAGATGAAGTGC
>NZ_VFTA01000041.1:0-47052 GCF_007003935.1 Mesorhizobium sp. WSM4310 | reverse complement strand
CACGTCAAAGCGCACGTCGGCACGACGTATAAGCGCGCCCTCCCTCGAAAAATTCTCGGGATGGACCAGCCCGTCCCGGGCTGTCTCGCCAACCCTGAAGCCTTCCGGCGGACGCTCGCCTATCATCCAGAGATCGACAATCAATGGAGACGGCGATGCGCAAACCACGAGACTTCGACGCCGAACTGAAGGCGCTGGAAGACAAAGCGCGGGAGCTCAAGACGCGAAAGGTGCAGCAGCTTGGCGAGCTGGTGATCGCCACCGGCGCCGATCAGCTCAGCACCGACGAATTGGCCGGCGCACTGGTCGCAATTGCCGAGACGAACGAGGCAGCAAAGCGCGAGGCATGGGCCAAGCGTGGGGTGATGTTTTTCGAGAACCGGTCCAGGCGAACTGCTCCGACATCTCAGCGCAACCCTCGCAGCACTCCAGCGCAACCGGGCGGCCCACACTCGCCGGCAGGCGGCACAGGCTCGCAATGACATGAGGACCTGGCAGGTCGAGCGCCGCAAGCGCACCCGACATCTGATCGAACTCGGCGGTCTCGTCGTGAAGGCGGGCATCGTTGAGCTCACCAATGACGATCGCGCTACCATCTATGGAGCGCTGCTCTGGATCGCCGCCAAGCTGCAGAGTCCCGAAGGCGAGCAAGCACGGGAATTGTGGGCCGAGAAGGGAAAGGACGCCTTTGTTGTCGAACAGTATGGAGGGCAAGAGGATGAGTAAACGTAGCGTTGGTCGGCGCGATAATGGGCTGCGCAAATTCCGACCAGCTTGCAGCGCCTGCGGTGCTCCGGCCGTCGGCGCTACATTGTAGGGCTTCGAATGTCTCGATCGGGGCCGTATCCGGACTGTCAGGTTTCGGCCGGCATCTGCGGCAAGCTGCCGTTCTGCAGCCGACCTCATTGCGTTCATTAAGATCGGCCAGCCCGCCGCCCGAAAGCGACCATATGTTTATATCACCACCGACTGGTCTATGCTCGCCGCAGGCGGAATGACGGCGAGGGACCGGTGGTGGCGAATTGGATCCAGACGGATGAGGCGGAGGATGTCGCAGGATCGATCCGCCACGCTATACGCACCGCTCAGTTTGTGGGCGAGGATTCCCTGGCATGGAAGTGGGTGGTGATAGCGTTGCATTCGGCGCTGCAGGGCGCGTGCGTATGTCATCTCACTACGACTGCGGGACCGGTGGGGGCTGTCACCGAGCGCAACGCCGGCGAATGGCTGGCCTACTTTGAGGACTCTCGCACCAATCCGAACGCGAAACGGCCTAAGACCCATTTGATGAGTCTCCCAGACCTGCTTAAATCCGTGAGAAAGCCTTATTCGGCAGGGGATAGCAGCAACGCTGCCGGTGTAGCGATCAGCGATTCTGAATTGAATTGGTTGAGCCGGTTTCACCGGGAGATTCGGAACCAGTTCACACATTTCGGGCCGATGTGCTGGTCGATCGAGGTGTCGGGAATTCCTGAGATTGCGAAGCTGGTCGCGCGCATCATCGGGGAGATGCTCGGAATTGGTTGGGCATTCCGCCATCAGGATTCTGCGCAGCGGGAAGAGATGCAGCGAAGTCTCCATACCTTGGCTGTGCTCGAATGGCCTACCTAGCCGCCGATCACTGCGCTTTCGCCGATGGCCGCCTCGTCGGGAGCGCCTCTTGAAAGCTGCCTGCCAGCTTTCCAACCCTACCCAGTAGTTCAGGGTCGCGTCGCGCGCCGCGATCGGCGACTAGCGGGAGTCGACCCCAAAGTTGCCGTTGGAAACACTTCCGTCGCCGCTCGAAACCTGCCGTTTGTTTAGTTTCCGCCGGACTGCAGAGCTGGGCCGTCCGCGGACTAACCGGACTTGAGACCCCGGAATTCAGTATTCACGATAGACCCGGCACCTTTCCGGCCCTTAGGTCCTCCCAGCTAACCACCAGAATGAGTTCTGATCCGCTGCTATTGCTGGATACCAGAACTTTTTCAGTCACGTTGTCCACCACCGGAATCCAAGGCATTGAGGGAAGGATCCCTACGGCGATCTCGCCGCCTGCGCCGATGCAGACGCAAGGGTGCTTCTCTCCACGCTTACGGGCAGCTGCAATTTGTTGTTCGAGCCAATCCCAGTCATGGCCCTTCGATGCCA
This sequence comes from Mesorhizobium sp. WSM4310, assembly GCF_007003935.1. Lineage (NCBI taxonomy): Bacteria > Pseudomonadati > Pseudomonadota > Alphaproteobacteria > Hyphomicrobiales > Phyllobacteriaceae > Mesorhizobium > Mesorhizobium sp. WSM4310. The sequence goes on along the minus strand of NZ_VFTA01000041.1, from coordinate 44,922 downwards.
TGGGTGCCAATGTGTGTGCGAGTTGGGGGTGCCAACTATCAACGATCCTCGGGATTTCTATCAGCAGCTTGTCGATCAGGATCGCTGGGCTCAGTTTGTCGATAGCCGCCAAAGCGGCATCCTTCCCTGCGGTCAAAGGCACCTGATCGCCAAAGCTTGCCGTGATAGCCTTCGTGGCCGCGCCGGAATCACGGCCATCGCCGGTTGCCGCTACGACGGACCATTTCAGCCAGTCTCGCGCCTTCGCCACCGCCAGTTCACGAAGAGATGCGACCTGTGGATTGTCCTGCCTTGCATCGAACTGCGGATCGAAAATGGGGTAAGCCTGCCAGCCGGTCGCGAATGCCTCGCGCGCGAACTTCTCGTGTTCACCAATAAAGGCTCGCAGGATCCAGTCAGCGAAGGCTGAGACGGAAGCGAATGCCTCTTCTCCGGTTTCGCATTGATGCACAGCAATAGTGGGTGGGGCCTCATGCATGTCTGCGGCAGACATATAGCGTAACGCCACCTCCTGGAGCATGGCGGCCATATCGACTTCGGCCCAAAAGGAGCCGGCCTGCAGCAGGCGTTGCTGCTCCGGTTCGGCGTTCGTCATCTGGGCGGAGAGCGAGCCAAAACGCCCGAGGAGCAATCCCAATCTGAACAAAGCCGAGAAAGTCCACTGACCGTCGATGAGCGGCGGTGCCGATGCAATCTCATCGAGCAGAAGCACGCCGAGGATCGGATGGCGCCAGTCCATGCCTGGTCTGGCGCAGCTAGACATGAAATTCCGCATGCGATCGACATGACGAACGGCATCCCGCGCATAGTCACCCAAGAAGCCCCAGAAATCGACCGAAACCGGCATGATGTGACGATCCAGCGTCAATCGCGGATAACGCCAGCGCTCAATACTCCTGATGCCTTCCCACCCTTGGCCCAAGACCCATTCCGGCGAGCCATATCCTTTCAGATACTCGACGGCAGCGCCCCCGTCGCATGACAGCCAAGCCCAATACGCGGATAGTTCGTCTGTCCGACCATCCGACAAGATGTAATCGGATATGAGCGACCGGCTGTTCTCCAGAAATCCTTCGCTTTGCGCCCTCTCCAGAAAACTGAATGGGTTAACGACACCAACCAGAATCAGATATGGCGAGTCGGCCATTCCCGGGTAGAGATGGTTATAGGCCACGATCGCGAAGCCGGAGCCACCGGAACGCTCCGCCTCGCGGACCATCAGGCTGGCAGCGGTCGAGCACACTGCATGGATGTCATCTTCGTTCAGATCTGGCGATGGTGTTAAGGATAGGGTTGCCGTCACGATGCCATTGGCATTCAAGCCTTTCTGACCGATCGCGCTCCAGGCAGCTGGGATATGCACGACCAGCCGAGGATTTTCTTCGCCGTCCTCGAAACGAAGACACAGAACGCGGCGCCGGGACCAACAATTGAGTCCGGTGACGGCATGATCGAGAAGCGTCGAGAAATCGCGCGACACGATCACCATCATGACATCGTTCGCACTGGAGAAAGGAATGTGATTTAGCGCTTCATGCTCATAGGCCATGATCTCTGTCACCGCCTCGCGGGCACTCCCATTCTGATTCTTTATTTCGAACAGAATGAACCGGGAGGACTCCCGCGTGCAGTAGAGCAGGTCGACAAAGAGGCTTTCTCCTTTCTCACGAGAAATGCTGCGATTGTTGTTGCTGATCAGCTCAAGGGCATATAGCGATCCCAGCACATGCTGGGCAGCCCTGAGATTTCCCAGCCGCGTCAGATAATCGATGGGAAAGGGCGGCTTGAATTCGGGCGATTCGTATCCAGCCAGCGATTCGCGGACCCTGGCGGCGCCGATAATGACGTCCCGTAATTTGTCCTCCCCTATGACCGACTCGAGCCAGTCCTGAACATGCTGCTCTTTGCCGAACTTCGGTTTGTCTGATTGCTCCACCCGGCACCCCACTCATAATATCTAATGCATTTTGGTATCATCGGTGGTTTTTCTCCCTGCTGCTATGGCCACGAATGCAAATCGGCGCATCGCTGGTAACACGCGCCGAATCCATTGAATGTTCCCAGAATTCTGGACGCCCAAAGCATTCATAATCTGCGGCCAGCGGCTCTGTGGGAATACCGGTGTCTCGATTTAGGCTGCATTGCAGGAACTACCAAAATGAGGGCGCGTTGGAGCCAAAGTGAGGTCGTGGCCTGAATGCCGGCTTTCCAGAAGGGTCACCCGAGACCTGCCTTTCCGCTTTCCGCCCCATTGCGGTCGCTGTCGTCTACCCGGCCGGCGGGAGACTGTGCATGGCTGATAGGGGCCGGAAACAGAATGGCCGCTATCAGGCACCTGATATGCTTAGAGTGGACGCTACTCTGCATCGAGGCTGGTCGTAGGGAACAGAAACAGAATGATTTGAAGGCACAAAATAGGTGGCGCCGCGAGAGATTCCCGTTCACCTCGATCTGCACTGTATGAATGCGGTCTGGCATCATCGGACGGTTGGAAGCTGGCCGAACTCTGCCTGCAGTTGGCGCTCGGTCCGAACGTTCGCTTGAGCTGGGACTTCGTCGGCAAATGCAAGCGGGGCGGGGCGAGTTGTTACTAGGCGCCTCAAAATCCTCTGCGGTGGCTTCAGGTGGAGCCGCTGGGCGACCATGGCTGAGTTGACCTCGATCCAATCGCAACGCTGAAGATGCTTATGCAGCTTGTCGCCGTCGTGGCCGCGGAAGTCCTGCATCCACGCCGCCACTTCGCGAGGAGTCCGGGCGGCGCCGAACCACTTGCATTCGACGACCACCCAAGTCGTTCCGTCGACGCTGACTGCCAATACGTCAATCTCGCCGAGCTTTTTGCTCGCCCCTAGGCGCGTCATCGGAATCGACTCATGCGGCCTCCAACCTCCTTCGGTGAAGATCTCCGCGACCTTACTTTCAAACGCGCGCCCGCGGCGGGCGACCTCGGCATCAATATAGGCCTTAGCTGCGGCGGTACGCAGTTTGGCCTTGTCCCATATACCCATTTCCAGCAGCAGCATCGCGTACTCAGTCCCCATTTGGACTTGGCGAACACCGAACATGATCTCCGGGTCATCTTCGTTGCCTAGTACCAGAAGCGGCCGCGTCATGAGCGATAGCCTGCGCTCGAAGAACCATGGGAATACGTCGCTCGGCGCGAAGCCCGGAGGCGGCGTATCCCACGCAGGCCGCGTAAACAGTCCGAAAGCGGCGAGGAAGCGATCGAATTCGTCGCTGCTAATGGGATTCCCCAACCGCCCAGTCATAGGAACGATAGCTGCGGTTAACTCGGACCGTCGTAAGCGAGTGACTTCGGAGGATCGCTCAGCGGCGATGCTTTGCAGTGCGAACGAGATAACCACGATAGCAGAAGTGGTCAGGCCGATCTCCTCTCGGACCGCATGTTCGAAGGCACCGCTATCTCCCTCCTCCTCCTTTCCAGACGACAGCAGGTCATCTTGATGGCGCTCGATCCATTCCGTGTCGTCTTGCGGTGTATCGAAGAGATCCGAATAGCGTTCCTCATCTATGGTAACAGACTCCTCGAGGCACGCCTTGAGGTATTGTGTCATGAATGCCTCGGCTCCGCCGCCATAAGGCAGGATCGAACCGTCCGGTAGAAATGTGAGCTCTCCCTTTATGAGCCTGCGCTGTGCGGCGTCGCTGAACTCGGCCGTATGGACGAGCGCCGCTACCTGCGCTGCGATAGCGTCGATATCCGACAGCCCGGGCCGACGACCGCCAGTCATCGGACATGCACAGAGCGCCATCTCGGCCACCACGCGATAGGTTCGGAAGGCATGGTCACGCTGGCTGGCACGACGGACGCCAAGTTGTGGATCATCCGTGTAGGCGACGCGCCGTGCCCGCGCGCCGCGCTCATCGTCGACCCGATGCCTGTGCGCCGCTTCGATCAATCCGAGCGCAAGGTGCAATGTCTCGCCTCGATCGAGGCTCGAAAGGCGGTCGCGGCACGTCTCCCAGTGCACGTCCACAGCAGCGTTGAGAATGACATTGACCTGCCCAGCATCGCTGATCGGCGTCATGGGCGGCGCGACGGTGAGGCGGTGGCGGCCAATAAGACGCTCGTCCATCCAGCGGCCTGCAACCGCGAGGTCGGGTGTTTGGAGCGGGCGGTAGCGGGTCTTGTCTGTCGTAAGATCGATGGCGAAGGCCTGATCGATGTCGCGGGTGATGTGGATCATCTTGAGATCCGGATTGGCAAGTATCTCGCGCGCCCAATTTAGCGCGTCGACGGTTGTTGCTTCGCCGCGAAGCGTCAAGATGCCCTCCAAGATCCAAGCCAAGACCTGAACCTCAGCCGCGTTGTCCACGCGGACCATGCGCTCCATGAGATTAGCCGGCAGAGCGATCCTCACCTCCGAGCCGTCTGGGCTATAGAAGAACTGCGCAGTGTCCGGACCGTCGGTGATCGTCATCGGTATTGGAAGCAGCGTCACGAGAAGTGGCTTCGCGGTTGCTGAGAGCCGCCCTCCCACCTCTACGGTGGCGCGCGACAACCATTCCAGCACGGCCTGCCAGAGAAGAAGAAGAAACTGCCGGTCTTCCACGTCGGCAGGTGGGCGGCCAACGGATACCCACCAGGGGCCGTGTTCGTTTTCAACCACGCCGACGAGTGTGCCGGCCGCGATGGCCATGTGATCGTTGTAGATGGGCGACTGCGGATCCGGCGCGCTATCTTCGTCGTCAGGATATCGTTCGACAATGCTCAACTCACCCCAAGGGGTAGGGACACCATGTGTGCACCATGCATCCCGCACCCGGCGGACCAAGGGCGCCACCAACGCTGTATCGCCGATCAACGCGATTCCGCGCATATCGGCCAAAGCCGGCGTGAACGTAGATCCGAAGTCTTCCCAAACGCTCCAGTAGACGATCGGGTCGGGCCACAGCTTGATAATCATGCCGCGATCCCTGAGCTCGCGAAGTTCGGCCAACATCTTCCAGAATTTGAGCAGTTCGAATCCAGGCGCCCGAAGCAGCATCGAAAACGAGTACGCGCTCATGGATACTACAAACCACCTCGGCCCGAGGTCAGGCAGATCGTCGATCTGAAGACCCCACCCTGGCGAGTTATGCACGACCAGTGTCAGACCGGCGTCAGTTCCGTCCCCCTCCTCAATTTCGTCGTGCAACTTGCGGACCAGCCGGCTGAGCGCAGACGCTAGCCGACTGCCGCCACCCAGCGGTGGTGGCACGGCATTGTCGCGCGATTTTGGCCACTTTGCCTCCAGGACGAGTAAATGCGCGTGCTTGTCGTGATCGAATTCCAACGCCAGTGCGCGCTCCTCGATGGACTTGCTCCAACCCGGATCGCCGATGGCAACGTCGCGCCCCGGAAGGGGTTTGGCGTGCGCCCGCGGCAGATCTACCCCAAGCCAGCGCGCCATATCGCGCAGGTATAGGCTCTTCGCGAGCGATGGACCGAGCGCCAGCACCATGTGTGCAATGGCTGCGGCCACAAGGCCGGGCGGGCTCAAGACCTGGACGCCACCCTCCCATTCTATAAGCGGAGAATTTTCCAGATCCGTCGCGCCGAACGGTTGCTCGAGCAGATCAGGCGTTGGCTGAAGGACGAATCTCTTGAGATGCGCGGCCTCGATGCCAAGTGCATTCAATTCTTCGGCGCGAAAAGAGGTGAACGCGCCAAGCTTGAACGCGTGCCGCGAATTTGGCCGGATTGACGCTCTCGGCTGGCTCTCTTCGAACGCGCCGGCCGGCAGGCCACACCGAGACGCAACGGCCTCACTGAGGCAAAGTAGTGCCATGACATCGCGTACAGCCGTGGCGTCTGCGACGTTGTCCTCTTCCTGTTGGGCAGTGTCGAGCAGGCGTTGCAGATGAAAGCCAGCTCCAGTGTAAATGCCGGGAAATATCCGGAAACCCGACTGCGTCGTCCAGACAATGTCCACGAATACGTTTTCCGGTGGATCTTCGCTCAAAGCAGCGGGATGATCCGACATCGCTGCAAAGAGGCCCGTTAGGTCGTTCTTGACCGGCGGTCGCCGACCATTCGCCAGCACGAGCGCCCAGTGCAGCAGTGTTAGGATTCGAGCATGGTTAGCGAGATAGGCCGGCTCGAGCAGGATACCCGTCAGCATAAAGCGAAGCGTTGTGCCATCGAGCGGAGCTAGGAGTCGGGCAATGTCGACTGGAGGTTGAAGAGAAAACAAGAGACTCTCCCGAGCGTCTTCAAATTATCGCTAGTCAGCAGCGTAAAAATCGCCCGGCGTAATTTCAGCATTCCGCATTGGTAGACGTTCGCTGCGGGGTAACACTATGAGACCTCCACCAATTTCGCTATCCGATTTGGTCTGTGTGCTTGTTCAGAAGGGGACGCCACAATAGATCAATGGTTGGCCTCGGTTCGCTCCATCACGCACGTGGTGCTTAGCCCGAAGCGGCAAGGTGCGGCCCCAACATCAGATGCCCACAACATGGACGCTAGAATGAACGGCGAAGGTACACCCCAATTCAGCTTTGACATCGACGGTATGGCGAACTTTTTCCAAAACTCCCCGTTCAGTTTTGGCGGAGGCGACATTTTCAGCTGCGGGCCCTTCGGGTTTTTGGAGCACGTCGCGAACATGATCTTCATCCTGTCCATGGTTGAAGACGGGGATGGCCGGAACCCGATCTCGGAGTTCGTGGTTGTGCTTCCACCGGATTCCGAACACACGGTTGAGGACGTTAGGGCCGCATTCGCCAACGCCGTTGCCGTGCATCGCGGCAAGCCGCTCGACGAGCAGGAACTGAAGGTCTTGCCAAGGCGTCTACAGATTGTTCACGCCGCCAACCTGCAGGTCGATGCCGTCACGGAGATTTTCGAGAGGGCAAGGCGAAACTCGGTCCTGATACTTTGTGCCGGGGCAAAGTATCGCGATGAAGCGGTCGAACTTACCAATGGCAAGCCAGGTCAGCTGGGGCTGGAGGAGGATCTGTGGGTCCCCCACTTTCACAGCCTCGCGGCAAAGGCCGTAGCTGTCGCAGGTCGGAATGAGCTTTATGTGGCGCTGCATACAGGTAAGTGGCGTCCGCATCGCAAAGGCAACACAGACCTTCTTCTGTCGGTCGAAAACTGTGGTCTGCTGACGGCTGAAAATGACAACGATATCGATGGCGTTCTGGCAGAGAACGCAGAGCTGTGGTTTGCCGCCATCGAGGCCGGCCGCATCGGTTCCGTGCTTGCGGCCATCGACGCGTTGCCTGAGGGGTTAAGGCGCCATAAGAGCGGGTTGAAAATCCAGATGCTTCACCGGGCAGGGCTTGCGGCGCAGGCTTCCGGGTTGGTTCGGGTGGATTTGCGCTCGGGATCAGATCCCAGCCCCGAGGGCCGTGTAAAGCTCGCCATAATCGCCGTCGAAGCTGGCGCGTACGACCTTGCTTCGGAGCTGCTGAACCCGGCTATCGGCGAGCTGGCTACGTCGGAAATGCTGGAAGCCGCTGTGGACCTCGCTTACGATCTCGGCGAGAAAGAGCTTGAAGCAAGAAGTGTTGCGCAGCTCGAACGCATGTTTCCGAGTTCGCACCATCTTCAGAGGCATCGTCTGAGGTTGCTGTTGAAAGCGCGCGACTATGCGGGCGTCACTGCAATGCTGGCAGCACCGCCGCCCGGCATCGATCAAGAGGTTACTGCTTACTATGAGCGGCTCGCTGCCGCTTTGTCTGGTGCCGCCAAGTCCGGCTACGAAGCTGTTCTGGCCGAGGTCGCGGATCGTTGGCCGGACCGGCTCGTCCAGGCGCGGCTCGCCTGCATCCGGGATGCGGATGCGCGTGGCCTGTTCTCCGAAGCACTCGCACTCGCCATGACGCTCGAGCTGGCAGGAGGGGACGCCCAGCGATCTGCATGGGCGCTTCTGCGTGCCATCGAACAGCTACTGATCCGTCGTGACGAACATGGCGGGCTCGGTATTGATCCGGCGGACCTTGATCGACCGGTTAATGCCATTCTAGGCTACCTTTCACGTAATCCCACTGACGGCGAGACGCGGCAGGCACTCGCAAAGCTTCTGTCGGTAAAGGTCACTGGAACCTACGGCCTGCCGGTGATCGCGACCGCTACCTTGAAGCTGATGCAAGCCGCTCCCGCGCCGACGGGTAACGCGCCAAGGCTGCGGGCAAATGGTCAGGTGGATTTCGAAGAGAGCCTCATGCCCTTCCTGAAATCGGCGCTGCAATGGCTAGCTGGCCAGCAGATCGTTGTTTTGAGCCGCACGACGCTGCCCGCAGCCCTTCTCAATGGGCAGGCAGATACGCTCATGAACGGGCTTTCAGGATTGATCGAGTATGTAAGCCAAGGCCTCCGCGATGATTCGGATATCGACTATATTCAAAAGCTTCTGGCAATCGCCGTGGCAACCGCGCCGCACACAACCGCGCCGAACATCGATCTCATGCTGATGAGGCTGGTTGGCGGCGCGTATGTGACTGCCGGACGAGTTCAGCTTGCGCGCAACCTTGCAGAACATGGCCTTCAGGTCGCAGGAGATGATCCGCTGCGGTCGCGTATCGCATGGTATGGCTTTGCTGACATCTACCATCGCCTCCACAACCTGACCGAATCGCTTGTCGGAATGGCGTGCGCACTTTCATGCGAAGCACCAGTCGGCCCCGAAGAATCATGGTATGAAACTCATGGCCTGATCCGGCTGATGCGTGACCTGAACATGACTGCGTTCGCGCGCTCGCTTCTGCCGGTTGCAAAGCAGCTCTTCCGGACCATGGGGGTGGAGCAATCTCAGGGGCATCGCCTTGAAACGATCGAACTTGGCCTTCGCTTCCGCGAATTGGTGATGACGATCCCCGCTCGGGAAAACATGGCTGAGTTTTTTGCCACTCTTGCCGATAACTGCCAGACTGTAATCGACCTTCATGACGAACTCGCCCCTGTCTCGATTTTGCTGGCACAGGCGATCCAGATGGCGGAGGCCAGTGGAATTGCCGTACCGGAGCGGGCGCGCGGAATGCTGGAGGCGGCGCTGGCAGCACTCGGCGAGCCGAACGCTTCGATGGTCCGGACCCTGTCTGTAGGGGGACCGTCGGCAAAAGATGTATTGTCTTTCGCGAAGCGCCTCGAACCCGCGCGGCACTCGGAAGATGCGGCATACGATGTTCGTCCCGTGGCAATGGCGGCACGGAGGCTGCTGGACTCTAAGGAGGCGGGCGACGATGCAACAGTCGCCGCGTTCGCAATCGAGCTTCTCGCCGACCAAGCAATCAAACATCAATCCGCTAACAGCGGTTCTGCCCTTCCATGCTCGATCGAGGAGCCGGCAGAAATCGCAAAAGAAATCTCGCGCGCCGGGATCAGCGTCACCTTGCTCGGTTTGACGGACACAAACCGCGTGGTGCGCGTTACCGCAGAAGGTGGCGAGTTGTCGGCAACGATAGTTGAATCGGCGGAGGTTTTTTCCAAGGCAGCATTCGACGCGTGGGGGGAACAGTACCCATACCAATACGCCTTCGATTCAGACGATCTGAACGTGTTCTACAACAGTATGCGCGAACTTGGGATCAGCGCCGTTCCGACGACGCCCGTTCTTCTTGTTGCCGACGTTGCGCTGCAGCAACTCCCTGCGAACCTGCTCATGGCATCCGGCGAATTGCTCGGCCTGCAAGTCCCCGTGGCGGCCGCACCTTCCCTTTCGTGGCTCAAGGAGGCAAGAGACCGCCCGGCGAGGACTGGTGCACCGTTCGCATGGATTCCTATCTCGGACGACCCGGAAGCTGTCCAGACTCTCGGAACGCTGGCCGAGCGGCTCAGCGGCACGCTTCGCGACCACTCGATCGACCTCGACACAGGGCTTGCGGTTCCGGACCGCTTGAAGGGTGCCGAGCTGGCAATAGTCACGGCGCACGGAAGCATCATCCCGGAAGGCCGCTTCTTTCAGGTTGTCGCAGATGATGCCAATATGAGGCTTACCCCCGACGCAATATCGAGCGCAGTGCGCAACGCAGGCGTTGTCATTCTGTTTGTCTGCAGCGCCGGCAGGTTTGATAAGCACCCCATGGCCGACACCACGACCGGACTTGCAAAGGAACTGCTCGATCAGGGCTGTTCGGCGGTAGTCGCATCACCGTGGCCACTCAACGCGAGTGTCCCCGCCTACTGGCTACCTGCGTTTATGGACGCGTGGTCCGCCGGAGCGAGTGTGATCGAGGCGAACTTCGAGGGCAACAAGGCCGTCGAACGCGCCCTCGGAAACTCTCCCGCAAACCGCCTTGCGTTGACCGTCTTCGGCGATCCCCTGGTGACGAAACGGCGGTAAACAAAACCTGCATGACGTCGAGCAGATTGGATGGGGCATCAGCTTGCGAACGGGCTTAACGTTCAATCGGATCTTGATGAGTGCTCGTTGAGTGAATCCTTGTAAGGATAGACGTCGTGCTAACCGATCTGCAGGTTTGGGGGCGATAAGATTATTCAATGACCGATATGAGGGAGCATTCCGACCGCTCGCTGGTATCAGCCGCGATGTCCGCTTCTGGGCGAGGCCAAGGCTGTGTGAACGTCCTACTTGGGAAGGGTTTCGGGTGCCGTCAGGCGTACGAAAGCCTCTCATGCAGGAACCCGCGGGCTACAGTCGATGTCTATGGGGATTTCGATTTGCGGCTGCTGTCGGCGATGGCGCGACCGTCGCCGGGAAGCGCCGGGATGGATGCGGACAGGCGGCTTCGTTGCGCCTCCGCGCGATGTTGTCGGCACGGTAAGCGGCCGAAGGCGGCCCCGTCGGCGTCGACGATCACCATGGACGCGTGTGGGTCCGTTACCGGAGGCTGAGGGCTTGCGGTTGAAGTCTCGACGACTATTCCATGCCGGGTCATAGAGCGGTCTCCCGGTTCGTCGCGGTAGCGTCCGGCGGTCCGCGTGGCTGCCCCCGGCGTTCGAGTACCTCGACGACGATCATGCGTCCGCCGCAGCACGGGCATGACGGGCGGAAGTCCTCCGGTTCGCCTGGTGTGTCGTCATCGGGTGGCGCAGCGACGCTCAGCAGTTCGCGGGCGAGCGCGAGGCTGGCCTTGCGAGAGCCGCCTGCGAGCAGGCCGTAGTGGCGGATGCGATGGAAGCCGCGCGGCAGGACATGGAGCAGGAACCGACGGATGAACTCGTCTGTGGCGAGCGTCATGACCTGCTGGCGGTCGGCGCCGTCGCGGCGGTAGTTCTTGTAGCGGAAGGTGACGCCGCTCTCGTCGAAGGCGATCAGGCGGCTGTTCGATATCGCGACCCGGTGAGTATAGCGCGACAGGTATGCGAGCACCGCCTCCGGTCCCGCGAACGGTGCCTTGGCATAGACCACCCAGCGCTTCTTCCGGACTGGCGACAGGTGCCGCAGGAAGGCTCGCCGCCCGGTGAGGTACGCCATTGATCCGAAGAAGCTGAGCCGTCCGGCGTCGTGCAGCGCCATCAATCGGGTGAGGAAGAGCCGGCGGAACAGCTTGCCGAGCACGCGCACCGGAAGCAGGAAGGCCGGCCGCGACGAGACCCAGCGCTTCCCGCCGGGCGCGATGCCGCCGCCCGGTACGATCATGTGCACGTGCGGATGGTGAGTCATCGCAGAGCCCCAGGTGTGGAGCACGGCGGTGATGCCGATCCTGGCTCCAAGGTGCTTCGCATCGGCCGCGATGGTCAGCATCGTCTCCGACGCTGCCTTGAACAGCAGGTCGTAGGCGAGCGCCTTGTTCTGGAACGCGATGTCGGCGACTTCGGCAGGCAGCGTGAACACGACGTGGAAGTAGCCGACCGGCAGCAGGTCGGCCTCGCGCTCGGCCAGCCATGTCCGTGCCGCAGCGCCCTGGCATCTGGGGCAGTGCCGGTTGCGGCAGGAGTTATAGGCGATCCGCCATTGGCCGCAGTCCTCGCAGGCCTCGACGTGACCGCCAAGGGCCGCGGTGCGGCAATGCTCGATCGCCGACATCACCTTGAGCTGGATGAGGCTCAGGTGACCTGCATGGGCGACCCGATAGGCGGGGCCAGCAGCACGGAAGATGTCGGCGACCTCGATCGAGGCGCGCACGGCTCAACCGGGCGGCGTCTTGCCTTCCATCAGCGCCATCAACCGATCGAGCGGCCCGGCGACCGCGTGGATCGTCCGGGTCGAGACCTTGGTGTAGAGAGCGGTCGTATCGAGCTTGCTGTGCCCGAGCAGCACCTGGATGACGCGGATGTCGACATCCTGCTCGAGCAAGTGGGTGGCGAAGCTGTGGCGCAGCGTGTGCGGACTGACGCGCTTGCGGATGCGGGCGACTTCGGCCGCCTCCTGGACGGCGCGGTGCAGTTGCCGCGACGAGATCGGCGCCGTGCAACTGCGGCCCGGGAACAGCCAGCCATGCGGAAGCATCACCCCGCGCCGCCTGCCTTCGCGCCACCACAGCCGCAGGAGCCCCAGAAGCTGCGGCGAGAGCATCGCGTTGCGGTCCCTGCGGCCCTTGCCCTGCTCGACGCGGAGCAGCATGCGCGTGCTATCGACATCGTCGACCTTGAGATGCGCGACCTCGGACACGCGCAGGCCCGCGCCATAGGCGACGCCGAGCGCGGCCTTGTACTTGATGCCAGGTGCGGCTTCGAGCAGCCGCGCCGCTTCCTCCACGCTCAGCACGTCGGGAAGCTTGCGCTGATACCGCATGACCACCAGCGCACGCGCCAGATCCCGCCGCTTCAGCGTCACCAGGAACAGGAACCGCAAGGCCGAGACCGCACCGTTGATCGTCGCAGGTCCGGCGCCACTCTCATGCTGATGAAGCTGGAAGCGGCGGATGTCCTCAGACGACGCCGCATCGGGCGAGCGGCCGAGGAACGCGGCGAAGCGCCGGACGTGACGAACGTAATCCTGCTGGGTATGCGAGCCCAGGCCCCGCATCAGCATGTCGTGCTGCATGCGCTGGCGAAGCGGGCTAATAGGTGCATTGGTCGATGGGGTAGCCATGGCGAGTTCCTCTCGTTGAAGGGAACTCCATGGTCAGATCGACGCCTCTACCCGCTCAAGGCCTATGACATGCACGCCATCTCAGAAGGAGGCGGCCCTCCCGCGCAGCGGGTTCGTGCAATGAGGCGCGAAGCCGCCGCTGGTTAGCTACAGGTCCGCTCGACGCGTGCTCGCGAGTGCTCGCAACTATTCCAGGGCTAGGAGTCGTCTGGTTTGACCAACTCCAAATGACTTACCCCTAATGCTTGGGCAAGCTCGTAAAGAGTGATTACGGTGGGATTCCGCCGACCGCGTTCGAGGCTGCTTAGATACTGCTGACTGAATCCAGAGCGTGCTTCCACATCCTCCTGCGTCAGGCCTTTCTCTCGCCGAATCCGCGCGAAGTTTTTTCCAACCAACTGACGCATGTCCATGCGTCGGACAATCGAGGTTTACACACTTTAAGTTTATCAACTATAATATGTATTCACTGAGCGTGAAACTCACCGGGAGCTCATACCGTGTCGACGAGAAATCCGAGTGTCTTTGCCGAAAGCCGGGACGAAGTGGAGCCGCAACTGGCAGGGGTGCACGACCCTGCGCTGCAGTTAGTGAACGATTGGCAGATAGCTCGGTACGTCTCCCTGCTGTTATGTCGCGTGCAGCAGCGTTTGGAGAGCCGTATGATGGTCAATACCGGAAATTGGGGATTGACCGCAGATTTACGAAACCAGGCTGAAAGCAAAGCAGGGCACACCGTCGGTGGTTCAGCGGCGTATGCGGTTGCGCGAGAGGCCGAGGTCTTAGCGATGACCGAGACTTTAAAGCTTCAAGATCTTATCCCCCAGGTGGCGGCTTCGTCGCTCACCGGGGTCATAGCCAAGTTGGAGATGATCGTAGGCGCAGATCGAGATATCGGTGACCCTACTGACTTCCCGTGGCCGCATATTGCTTCGGTGCTACGCGACCTCAAAGCCGTTGCGGGCGAATTGCCTCCTTATCGGCCGGATCGCGCCTCGACACGCGCGGATGCAGCGCGCTACTGGCAGAATGCTTGTAAGCTTCTCAGGGCGCTTGCGGACGAGGATGCTCTGCTGAACGCAACCACTTTATAAACCTCGCTAGACTGTCCAAGGCTTGGCGGCTGGCAAGTTCCCTAACGTGGGCGTGTTGAAACTGGCCGTTGTCCAAAATCATCGTCACGGCCACACGCGTAGCTATCGCCGCTATCGGTGGTTTGTTTGACGCGAAACAGGCGCCTGACTGGACAGCGTCCGGCCTATAGCTAATTCGAACATCCTGCCGACTGCTTCCGTGGTGCTTCCGCGACGTCTTTCCCGACCACTTCCCATCAAGAAATGGTCTTGCTAACCAACTGTATTTGCAGTATAAAACTGGCGCACCCGACAGGATTCGAACCTGTGACCTCTGCCTTCGGAGTAGAAATCCGGAGCTTACCAAAAGATTGCTCTTTAGGCTGCAGCTCCGGCTTTCGGCCTTTCTCGCGGCTGTGCTGGGCAATGCAAATCAGCCACTTGCTCTGGTCGAGAGGATGTCGAAGTAAATCTCGCCAAAGTTCAGTCAAGCCGAACGCCTAACGTATCGAATACGAGATGGCGGCCGGTAATGAGCGGAACCTTTAGGATGGGCCTTCCTCACTCCGGACCTGCACCCTGCAACGCACGAATGCGTCTTCAATACGGTCTGCCAAATAGTGAAGAAATCCGCTCACCTACGCCTTTTTCAGGAACTCTGTCCGCAGAACCAGGTTCTTGACCTTCTCGGCTCGACCCTCGACCTCATCTTCATGCCCGTGAGGTGGATGTTTTTGATCAGCGTTCCGTGTTTCAGGGTGACTGACGTGCCCTTGACTTTGAGATCCTTGATGAGCGTGACGGAATCTCCTTCGCTCAGCGGAGTGCCGTTGCTGTCCGTGACCTTCATGATTTCGCTTCCTGCCTTTGTGCGTTCAATCCGTTGAGGAGATCGGCAAGTTCCTCGGCATCGTGCCGGTTCATTCCAACGATGGTTCGGCTGCCCATCTCGGCGGGCCGTCCGGTCCAAGCATCGTTGACGGTCCAGGTGCCGGTCGGCTCCTGAAAAGGTTCGTAGCGTTGAGTCATGCGGAGACGATAATTGCCGAGCCCCGTCGTGCCAAGGGCCGATCAATATTTTCTCGCTTTGTATTGATGTTTCATACGTCAATGATACCATGGTGGATATTATTTCTCATATTCAGACGCTGATACCCAATGATCACTGCTTCCCAGCTTCGTGCTGCCCGCGCCCTTCTCAACATCGACCAGAAAACCCTGGCGGAAATGGCGAGCGTCTCGCTGCCGACGATCCAACGAATGGAGGCCAGCCAGGGCAATGTGCGAGGCGTTGTCGATAGCTTGATGAAAGTGATCAACGCCCTGAACCGCGCCGGCGTCGAGCTTCTCAGCGAACATGTGCGTAGCGACGATGGCGGCCGTGGTGTCAGGTTCCGCCATCCAGACACGCTGCCGGCGGGCAAGCCAAACTAGGCCTACAAAGCACAGCATCGACGCCACGCATTCACCGCCCCCATCTCCAGAAACACTCAATGAGCCTTTCCCGGCACATCAGCTTGCGGTCCTGCTTTTCCGCATGGAAAGACACGGTTCGCTCATGATCGTGTATCTGCGTCGGTTGACCGGAAAGGAACGAAGCGAAAGAACCGATCGGCACCTCGCCCGTTTCCTGACGTTCATCGCAGGAGCCGCCAACGCTGGCGGCTTCCTGGCGGTTCAGCAGTACACGTCCCACATGTCCGGCATCGTTTCGTCGATGGCGGACCATCTGGCACTCGGCGATGTCGGGCTGGCGCTTTCCGGGTTGGGGGCGTTGTTGTCGTTTGTCACAGGCGCGGCCTGTTCGGCAGTCTTGGTCAACTGGGGACGGCGGCAAGGCCTACAGGGCGAGTACGCATTCCCGCTTGTCCTGGAAGCGATCCTGCTGATCTGTTTCGGTCTGCTCGGCGGCCATCTTGCGCGTCATGAAGCGCTGTTTGTGCCAATGACGGTGATGCTGCTTTGTTTCATCATGGGGTTGCAGAACGCCATCATCACCAAGCTATCGGAAGCCAGAATCCGGACGACGCATGTCACGGGCCTGGTGACGGATATGGGCATCGAACTCGGCAAGCTGCTTTACTGGAACATCTCAGGCAATGACTCGGACAGACTGTTCGTGAAAGCAGATCGGAGAAAGCTGAGACTGCTTGCGTCGCTCGTAGCATTGTTCTTTATCGGCGGCGTCATCGGCGCTGTGGGTTTCAAACACATCGGCTTTGCAGCGACATTGTTTCTTGCCGCCATTCTCCTTGTGCTGGCCTCCATGCCAGTCCTGGAGGATGTGTCCATCCGCATGAAGCGGCTCTGGCAGTAGCGCGACAGGGCTTTGCCACATGCCGGATTTGGCGGCACATTCGCGATGGCTGGCGACAAGATTGGTGGCCAACACGGTTCGCCTGTTATGCCGTTGCCACCTCCGAAGCGTTGCAGCGGCCCGCAGTGTGCCACCTTCGCAACTGGCTGGCGAGAGAAGCAATCGAGAACCCAGTATGACTTGGCGTTCGGCTCATGCTTTGTCAGTGGCGCCGCACCTTAGGCAGCTCGTCGTGGTACATGCCAAGGCCTGAACGCCAGGAGGCCAAGCTCCTGTTCGATCTCCTCGGCTCCGACGGACGGCGGCATCAGCAGCACTGGCTGGACGAGATCTCGTACCTTGCCTGCCATGACGAGTGCGTTGCGATCCGAAGCGCCGCGGATATCGAGCAGTCTCACATCCGCCCAGATATTGGCGAGCTTTACAGCAACGCGATCCGGCATGATGTCGAGGTCGTGACGAGCATGAACGTTACCGATCAGAATACCGGAAGAATTGTTGAGACGCGTCTGCGCCAAGCCGAAGAATGTCTCGGCGCACAAATGATCTGGGATGCGCCGCCCGGAATATGCGTCCAGAACGATAGCGTCGTAGCGGTGACGGCCGGCGCGCAAAAAATCCCGCCCGTCGGAGATGAAGGAGTGAACTCCACGAGGTAACCCAAAGTATTTTCGGGCGATCTGGAAAGCCTTTGGATTGATGTCGACGATCGTAACACGCACACCAACCCTATCCAGCATCGTGCCCAGGCTGCCACCGCCACAACCGATCATCAGGACATCGGACACTCGCGCTTGTGCGAGGAGACCAAAGATGGCGTGTATATAGGGCACGACGCTGACGCCATTCGGATCGCACTCGCTTTGATAGCAGCCACCTTGGCGATAAATGAACGAACCGGAGTCCTTGGCCCGCAGAACCTCGATGTTGCCGAAATCGGTATGATATTTCGCAACCCGGATCATGACCTTGTCATCACAGCCAATTCCTAAATCCGCCGCTCGGCTGGGTTTCCGTTCGTTGGCCCCTTCATGCGGAGCCGAGGGGGTTCGCCCGTCATTTTGCAGCGGGCAGCTCTTCGCAATTGCAGGGCACCAATCGGCGAGGCTCGGCGCCTCCCAACTCGTATCTCCCAGTTTTCTACAGCTTCGAGACAGATGCGTCACGCATCATTATTTGAATGCACCGCATTTTAATATATGCTGCAGCGCTTAGAGATAATACGTCAAAGCTGATCAAAAAGGGGATGCGACCGTGATAACTGCTCCACAGTTGCGTGCCGCGAGGGCGCTCCTTGGCATCGACCAGCGCAGGCTTGCCGAATTGTCCAGCCTTTCGGTGCCGACAATTCAACGTATGGAAGCCAGTGAGTCGATTATCCGGGGCAATGTAGATTCCCTAATGAAGCTGATCGGGGCGCTTGACCTCGCCGGCGTCGAATTGATTTCTGAAGGCGCCTCCAGCCAAATCGGCGGGCGCGGCGTGCGGCTGAAAGCAGATTTTGATCCCGCCAAAATTATGGGCGGGGTTGATACGGACGCCAAAGTCCCTGTGAGGAGTGTGGCGTGATTTCGGGGGCTGCAGTCGTCCTGTGGGGCGTTGCCGCGCTCCTGGGAACTGCGGTGCTTGCGATTGCGTCAAGCCACGGATCGGGTTCGGGAACACGCCTGATCTACAGCCTGACGCTAGGCATATCGGCGGCCGTGCTCCTGGTTCTCGCGAGCCGTGTCGCCGATGATCCCGTAACCCCGTCGACTGCCGAGCTGCCTCTTGGGCTGCCATGGATTGGCGCCCATTTCCGTCTGGATGCGCTCTCGACCTTTTTCCTCGTCGTCGTCAATTTTGGCGGCGGCATGGCCAGTCTTTACGGCCTCGGCTACGGCAGGCATGAGTCTGCGCCGCATCGGGTGCTGCCGTTCTTCCCTGCCTTCCTCGCCGGGATGAATCTGGTCGTGCTGGCGGACGACGCCTTCACTTTCCTGCTTTCCTGGGAATTCATGTCGCTCGCTTCCTGGGCGCTCGTCATGGCGCACCATCGCGAGCAGGACAATGCGAGAGCGGGCTACATCTATCTCGTGATGGCGAGCTTCGGCACGCTCGCGCTGCTGCTTGCGTTCGGCCTGCTGGCCGGCCCGAGCGGAAACTACACGTTCGAAGCGATGCGTGCCGCCGCTTCCGCCCCGCTCGTCGCTGCTTTCGTTCTGGCTCTGATGCTGCTGGGCGCCGGCTCCAAGGCTGGCCTGGTACCGCTGCACATATGGCTGCCACTCGCTCACCCGGCCGCGCCAAGCCACGTCTCGGCTCTGATGAGCGGCGTCATGACCAAGGTCGCCATCTACGGCTTCATACGCGTCATTTTCGACCTGCTCGGTGAGCCGGCATGGTGGTCGGGCGTTGTGGTGCTTTTCCTGGGCGGCCTGACGGCGGTTCTCGGCATTCTTTACGCCTTGATGGAAAAGGACCTGAAGCGGCTTCTTGCCTATAGCACCATCGAAAACGTCGGCGTCATTTTCGTCAGCCTTGGCCTTGCTCTGGCCTTCAAGGCGAACGCCATGCCATCGGCCGCGGCGCTGGCGCTCACCGCCGCGCTGTTTCACGTCCTCAACCATTCCTTTTTCAAGAGCCTGCTGTTTTTCGGCGCGGGCGCCGTACTGACGGCAACCGGAGAGCGGGACATGGAGAAACTGGGCGGTCTCATCCACCGTATGCCGTTGACCAGTTTTGCCTTTCTCGTCGGCTGCGTGGCGATCTCGGCGCTTCCGCCCTTCAACGGCTTCGTCTCCGAATGGCTGGCCTTCCAGGCCGTCCTGCAGAGCCCAGATCTGCCGCAATGGGGCCTGAAGGTCATGGTGCCCGCCGTTGGCGGTTTACTGGCGCTCTCGGCGGCCTTGGCGGCTGCCTGCTTCGTGAAAGCGTTCGGGATTACATTCCTCGGCCGGCCACGCTCGGCCGCGGTGGAACTGGCGCACGAGGTCGACCGCTATTCGCTAGCGGCAATGTTCACCCTGGCGGCTCTTTGTCTCCTGGCTGGCATTGTGCCGGGTCTCGTCATCGACGGTCTCTCAGCGGTGACACTTCCGCTGCTTGGCAGCCGGATGCCTGTGCAGATGGCTGAGCCATGGCTGTCGATCGTGCCAATCGCAGCGAGCCGCAGTTCTTACAATGGCCTGCTGGTGTTCCTGTTCATTGCTGTCTCCGGATCGTTCGCGGCATTCGTCATTCACCGCTTCGCCTCACATGCGCTCCGCCGCGGCCCGGCCTGGGGTTGCGGCTTCCCGGACGTAACACCCGCCGCGCAGTATACATCGATAAGCTTTGCACAGCCCATTCGACGCGTCTTCGGCGCGTTCGCATTCCGCGCGCGGGAAAAAGTCGAAGTGCCGGCGCCTGGCGAAACTGGCCCGGCTCGTTTGACGGTCGAAATCCACGATGTGATCTGGGAAACGTTTTACCTGCCTATCGGCAGGGCTATCGACTTTGCGACCGACCACCTGAACCATCTGCAGTTCCTGACGATCAGGCGCTACCTGACTCTTGTATTTCTCTTTCTCATTGTCCTGCTTTTGGTACTCGCACTATGGCCCTGATCCTTGAGTTGGCCGTTCAGGGCGCACAGATGATGCTGGTGCTTTTGCTGGCGCCACTCCTGACCGGGTTCGTGCGCAAGGTGAAGGCACGACTCTTGCGCCGCCAAGGTCCATCCCTGATCCAACCCTATCGCGATCTCCTGCGGCTAATGCGAAAGGAAGTCGTTCTGGCGGACAACGCATCCTGGCTGTTTCGCGTGACACCTTATCTGATCTTTGCCGCCACCTGGGTCGCGGCCGCGCTTATCCCAACATTCGCAACCGGGCTCACTTTCAGTTGGACCGCGGATCTCATAGCTATTGTCGCGCTGCTGGGAAGCGCCCGATTCTTCCTGGCGCTCGCAGGGATGGATGTCGGCACGAGCTTCGGCGGCATAGGCTCAAGCCGCGAGGTGATGATCGCTTCGCTGGCCGAGCCCGCCATGCTGCTCATTGTGTTCAGCCTGGCGCTGGTCGCCGGAGCGACACAGTTGTCCACGGTCGCCGCCTTCATGGGCTCGCCGCAGGTCGGCCTGCGGGTATCGCTCGGAATGTCGCTCATCGCTCTCGTGATGGTGGCGGTCGCCGAAAACGCCCGCATACCAGTGGACAATCCATCGACCCATCTGGAGCTCACCATGGTCCACGAGGCGATGATCTTGGAATATTCCGGTCGTCATCTGGCGATGATCGAGTTCGCAGCCTTCCTCAAACTCCTGCTTTATGTGTCGCTGATTTCCTGTGTCTTCCTCCCCTGGGGGCTGGCTGGTGTCGAGGCTGGGCCGAAATCATTTGCTCTGGGTGCCGTGGCCTATCTTGGCAAACTTGCCTTGTGCGGCATTCTCCTCGCCGTGTTTGAGACTGCGATCGCCAAGATGCGCGTTTTCCGCGTCCCGGATTTTTTGGGCGCAGCACTCATGCTGGCGTTGCTCGGCACGCTCTTGCTGTTCGTCTCACGGAGCCTCTGATGAACGGCCTCACCTTCGACATCGCTCATCTGCTCGCCGGCGGCCTGGTGCTGGTCAGCTTCATGATGCTGTACCAGGATCGCCTCTTCGCCCTGATCAACGTTTTTGCACTTCATGCAATCGTGCTCGCCCTGTCCGTGGCCTGGCAGGCCTACATCCAGGACGCCCATCACCTCTATGTCACGGCGGCGATCGCCCTCATCTTCAAGGCGATCATCATTCCTGTTGGCCTGCACCGCATCATCCAGCGGCTCGGCATCCATCGCGACATCGAGACCGCCGTCGGGATCGGTCCAACCATGCTTGCCGGAATAGGTCTGGTGACCCTGTCCATGGTGCTGATGCTGCGGGTCACTCCCGACGCCGATCCCCTCGCCCGCGAGGATCTTGCCTTTGCGCTGTCCATCATACTGCTTGGACTCCTGGTGATGGTCACCCGCCGGAACGCCGTCAGCCAGGTTGTCGGATTCATGTCGCTCGAGAATGGCCTGGTGCTGGCCGCCACGGGCGCCAAGGGCATGCCGCTGGTTGTCGAGATCAGTGTCGCCTTCTCGATTCTGATCGCCTTCATTGTCATCGGCGTCTTCCTGTTTCGCATACGCGAGAGATTCGACTCGGTCGATGTCGGCGCGCTCGACGACTACAGGGGGGAACATCGTTGACCGCGTTTTCCCTCGATGCGGTGGCCGCCATCTTGCTGATACCGGTCGGCGCGGCCGCACTCCTGGCGACCCTGCCGAACTATCGGATAACGGCTGGCCTCAATGTCGCCGCGAGCTTGCTGACCTTGCTCGCTGCGGTGTCGCTTCTCGTCACGGATCGGCCGCAGCCCGGTCAGTATTTGCTCGTCGACGATCTCAATATCGTTTTCATCGTGCTCAACACGTTCGTCGGCTTCACGACCAGTGTGTTCAGCGCCTCCTACATTGCGCACGAACTGGATACCGGGCGGCTGACGGCGACGAATTTGCGATTTTATCACGCAATGTACCAGATCATGATGTTCGGCATGAATCTGGCGTTCGTGTCGAACAATATCGGCTTAATGTGGGTGGCGGTGGAACTTGCCACGCTGACTACCGTGCTGATGGTCGGCATCTATCGCACGCATGAGGCGCTGGAGGCGGCTTGGAAGTATTTCATACTCGGCAGTGTCGGCATTGCGCTTGCCCTCTTCGGCACCATCCTCGTCTACATGGCCGCGCAGCCGATTGTTGGCGAAGGCACGAATGCCATGGTCTGGACAGTGCTTATCGAGCACGCAGCGCGCTTCGACCCGGCGCTGCTGAACGTCGCCTTCGTCTTCCTGCTGCTCGGCTATGGGACGAAGGTTGGTCTTGCGCCTTTGCATGCCTGGCTGCCCGACGCCCACGCGGAAGGCCCGACGCCGATTTCGGCGGTGTTGTCAGGACTGCTCCTCAACGTCGCGCTCTATGCGGTACTGCGCTTCAAGCTGCTGCTCGCGGCTAGCCCGGACGCGATCGCGCCTGGACCACTGATGATCACGATGGGGCTCACCTCCCTCATCTTCGCGGCCTTCATGCTCTACCGCCGCCGCGACATCAAACGTCTGTTCGCGTACTCCTCCATCGAGCACATGGGCATCATCGTGTTCGCTTTCGGCATGGGTGGCCCGCTCGCCAATTTTGCCGGACTGCTGCACATGGTCATGCACAGCCTGACCAAGTCGGCGATCTTTTTCACGGTCGGCCACATCGCCCAGATCAAGGGGACACAGAACATCGCCGAGATCCGGGGGCTTACGGAAACGCATCCGGGGCTTGGCTGGGCGCTCGTCATCGGCGTCGTTGCCATTGCCGGCCTCCCTCCGCTCGGCATCTTCATGAGCGAGTTCCTGGTCGTGAGTTCGACATTTGCAAGGCACCCCCTTTTGGCGATGCCGTTGGTATTCGGGATTCTGCTCGCTTTCGGCGCCCTGCTGCTTCGGCTGACCGGCGTCGCTTTCGGCGAACCGCGAGGCAGCACCGCGCCCGCCGAGGCGTCCTACGTTCCGATGTATTCCCACCTGACGCTTGTGTTTGCCGCCGGCATCTATTTGCCACCACCGCTGGTCATATGGTTCCAGCATGTCGCCAACCTTCTAGGATGAAGCGGATGGGAGAAATGACATGCCCGCACTGACCGACCTCATCCTTGCTGGCAAGTGTGTCGACAACCATTTCCCGTGGTCGCGCGCAGTGGTGACTTCGAAAAAATGGAGCTTTGCCGTCGAGCAACTGGCTGAGGGTCACTTGAGCTTGCTCGGTCTTTGGGGCGAACCAGGCACCGTCCACATGGCACTACTCGACGAGGCTGTCGGGAACATCGGCGTTGTCAGCCTGCTATGTCCGGATGGACGCTACCCATCGGTCGGCCTGCTGCATCCGCCCGCATTGCGCCTTGAACGTGCGGCCGCGGACCTGTTCGGGCTCTTGCCACAAGGCGCGCCCGATACGCGACGGTGGCTTGATCATGGCTACTGGGGCATCAGCTTTCCGTTGAGTGCCCACGTCCGGACCTCTGTTGCGACGGCGCCCCCCTACCAATTCCTGCCTGCCGAGGGGGAAAGCCTGCATCAGATCCCAGTCGGGCCCGTGCATGCCGGCATCATCGAGCCAGGGCATTTTCGATTTACAGCCAGCGGCGAAACGGTCGTCCGGCTGGAGGAACGCCTAGGGTATACGCACAAGGGCATAGAAGGCTTGATGGCGGGGTCCGATATCGACCATGCTGCCAAGCTGGCGGGCAGAACCTCTGGCGACAGTACCGTGGCATACTCCCTTGCTTTTTCCCGCGCGGTCGAAGCGGCCCTTGGTATCGAGGTTCCTGCGCGCGCGGTCTGGCTGCGAGCGCTCATGGCCGAGTTGGAGCGTCTGGCCAACCATCTGGGCGACATCGGCGCCATCTGCAACGACGCCGCCTTCGCACTCATGCATGCCCACTGCGGCGTCCTGCGCGAGCGCGTATTGCGGGCAAGCGATGCTGCCTTCGGCCATCGTTTGATGCGCGACCGCGTCGTGCCTGGAGGAGTGGCGACCTACCTGAACGACGAGGGGACGACAGCGATCTGGTCTCTGATCGCAGAGATCAGGCAGCGGTTTCCGGCGCTTGTAGAACTCTACGACAACACCGCGTCGCTACAGGATCGGACAGTCGCAACTGGGCGGCTGAAGGTGGAACTCGCTCGACAATATCGTGCCGGAGGGTATGTCGGCCGGGCCTCCGGTCGGGACTTTGATGCGCGACGCAGTCTGGCCTATCCTCCCTATGACGCGCTCAACTTCAATGTGCCTCTCCTCCAGGAAGGCGACGTGAACGCCCGTGTCTGGATTCGCATTCACGAGGTCGAGCAGAGCTTGTCCCTGGTCGAGCAAATCCTGCGACAGCTGCCGGGTGGACCGATCCGCGTCGACTTGGCACAGACAGGCGGCCCGCATGAAGGCATGGCGCTCGTCGAGGGTTTCCGGGGCGACATTCTGGCCTGGCTGCGCATTGGTAAAAGCGGCCTGGTCGAGCGCTGTCACCTGCGTGATCCGTCATGGTTTCAATGGCCGCTGCTGGAAGCGGCCATCGAAGGCAACATCGTCGCCGACTTCCCACTATGCAACAAATCGTTCAACTGCTCGTATTCAGGACACGACCTCTAAGGGTCCAAGGCAAGCCATCATGCGCAAGCTCCTCTTCGAAAGCCTGATACGCCCGCCGCTGACCGAGCGTCCGCCGCGAGTGAGCGACGCGGCGGTTGACGAGCTCGCACGCGCCCTCAATGGGGTTGCTCACAGAAGATTGGGGCGAAGCCTGTCGATCCGGGCAGTCGATGCCGGTTCCTGCAACGGTTGCGAACTCGAGATGCACGCGCTCAACAACGCTTTCTACGATATCGAGCGTTTTGGGATCCGGTTCGTCGCATCGCCGCGCCATGCCGATGTCCTGCTTGTCACTGGGCCGGTGACCAGAAACATGCGTGAGGCATTGAAGCGGACCTACGACGCAACTCCCAACCCCAAATGGGTGGTCGCGCTCGGCGATTGCGCCCAGAATGGCGGCTGTTTCGCCGGCAGTTACGCCGTGGTGCGCGGCGTGTCGGAGGCGTTGCCTGTCGATCTGCACATTCCAGGCTGCCCGCCACCGCCCATCGAAATTCTGAAAGGCCTGCTCGCCTTGCTTGAGGGAGTGAATTCAAAGGCCGGTGTTGCCCGAAATTGACTATCGATGTGGAGGGCTTTTCCGCCACTAGGTAGCAAAAGCCTCCAGACCTAAAAGGCCTCCCGACTGCCTAGGTTTCGATGTGAAAACGGAGCCTTGAACGATCGTAGCGTGAAGCAGAAGCAGGGCGACTTGGTCGAAGGGCTGCCGCAAATTGCAAGGGAGCAGGCCGAGATCCGGAAGTGTTGAGCGCGCTGGACCGGGTCAGCCAAGCGGCCAGGAACCATCAACCGCCGGCAGATAGCTTCCGCTGTTCCTCACGGAACCCATGCCCTCCGCCGTGAATCGTCGACGAGATAGCGGCGGCAGGCTTCAGTGCGAACGCTCAGGCGTCCAAGTGGGCCTTATGAGTTGGCCGATCATCTGAAATGACAGTCCGCAACAGGCGTGCATGGTCAGACCGTGTCCATCTGATGGCGCAGCAGCCGCAAGCTGACGCTGGACCCATGCAGCATCATGTCAGACAGTGGATATATAGGTGTTGAAACATTGAGTGTCATGTATTATACATTATCATTAATGGGCAAAGGAAGCGGTAGATTTGCACGACCGACCCTGCCAGCCGCCCTTTCACGAGGCTTGGTGGGCCGATGCCCTAATTGTGGTCAGGGGAAATTGTATCGCACCTACCTGAAGCAGGTGGAGCGTTGCGCAGTTTGTGGAGAACGCTTTGGTGACATAGAATCTGATGACGCGGCGCCTTGGTTCACTATCCTCATTGCGGGCGTCTTTGCAGCCCCCTTGTATTTCTTGTTCCAAGGGCTTCTTCTGTCATACTTCGCCGTCACAATGGTATTGATCTCTCTTATTATTGTGGCGCTGATACTGCTTTTGTTACCTCGCGTAAAAGGCGCTTTGATCAGCGCGTTCTGGTTTTCGCGGCTTAAAAACGACGAGCCGGGATGAACACTCTACTGATCACAAACGCCGTTTTTCCATACGCCGTCGCGTTGGTCGATGACTGTTTCAATACGAAGCAGCCGTAGTCTGGAGACCAAAATGTGATTAGCGCTTCGCAGATTCGCGCAGCCCGGGCACTGCTTGGAATTGACCAGAAAAGCCTGGCTGAGCCTGCCGGCATCTCGCTGTCAGCCATCCAACGAATGGAGGCCGGCGAGAGCGATCTACCAGGCGCGTTCGACATGCAGAAGAACGTCGTAATCGCCCTCAGAGCAGCAGGGATCGAGCTGATTGGCGATCATGAGCGCAGTGGCGGCGGAGGCCGAGGCGTGCGCCTGGCGCATCCTGTCGGCCTGGCAGGCCGGACACATTGATTGCCTCGACGGCGTCGGAAGGCCGGTACCGATCAATCGGCGGGTTTCAACCGTGAAGCAGGAAAGATGAACACGTATCATCCATTGGACCCATGAAGCGACGATATACAGAACATCAGGAGCCAACTGGTAGCTGGTCGGTTTTAGATACTCAATTCTCAGGCTGAAGCACCACGACCTGTCGATTGTGGTACGGCGCGACGTCCGGCCCGGGATCGGTCGTCAGCATGGTAAAGGTGGCCGGCTTGTTGCCGACAGCTTCGCGCCAAAGCCCAGCGACGGCCATGAATGGACAGCCGTTGAGCGTGAAGCGATGTTTCGCCTTCGGATACTTCGTCCCTGTGAATTCGAAGAACGCGGACGCAGGAACGAGGCAGCGTTTGCTGTTCCCGAATTGCCGCCCTTCGGACCGGAAGTTGAACACAGGCCCGCCTTTTGGTCCGGCCGGCGCGAATCCGAACGTCATCGATGCAGCTCGATCGTGTCATCAGCGGCGCGCATTATTGGTGCCGGGTCATTAATGCGGACGTCGTCCACCTGAGGCAAATCGAGTTCGGTTTGGTGGGTGGGGGACTTTGAGCGCCAGCGACGCCATCATCCGGCAATACTCAGCCCAAATAAAATAATATGCTGCTCGTAATCGTTGCACATGGACGGCTCCAGACTTGGGCGACCTCTGTTGATATTAGGGCAAGCGAAGGCGCCATGGAAAGCGGCGGGTGATCAACCCCACGGGTCTCGCTCAACCAGAATATCCGCCTCCTTTGCAGCCGCAACAAAGGCCTTCCGAGCGGCGCGGGTCTGTTTGATCCGCTGCCTGAGCTACCCGGTCCACGGTTTAGACGGTGTTCCACGACCGACCGAGCGCCACTCGCACCGGCTTCTCAAAACCGCTGGTGCTGCAAAAAACCTCCCGTGTCATCGAGCGCCCCCCCCCCGCTCAGGCGACGATCGAATAGCGTGTTTGGGGCCGTTTCCAGACCGTCCGCTTCTGTTCGGATTTGACGATTAGCTGCCGTTTGGCTTGCCTGTAGAACGCTGCGTGCCCGTTAGAGGTGCTCCGCCGTTTGGCATTGCCGTCAGTCTGCGTAGAGGGTGTTCCGGGCTGGAACCCGACCGCTAAACGACATCGGCACCCCTTCGTAAGGAACTCGGCACGAATGGACCTGGCGCACTCCGACTATGCGCGGCGCCGTAGGATCGAATAATAAACCCGCTCTTGGCCGCACGTGCTGAAAGCGTGCTATCTAACGATCACAGCCTATCAAGCGGAGCGAAACATGCTGAAGACGGACACCCGCCAGGCCAACTGGCGACGGGCCAATCCCGGCAAATACGAAGCCCATCTCGCGGTTCAGCGAGCCCTAAAGGCAGGCGAGATTGATAGGCAAACTTGTGAAGTTTGCGGTGTCGAAGCCGTCGACGCCCATCACGATCAATACGAGGAGCCGTTGACGGTCCGATGGTTGTGCCGCCGCCATCACACCCGGCTCCATCACTACGGTGAAGACATGTTTCCAGTCAGGGAGTGCCGTTGAACGAATACCCGAGACATCTGTCTTTCGCTCGAAATGGCGTGGGTCCGCGGGAGGCGAGATGGATCTGCTCGCGGATCCATTGCTGTCCCTGATGCGCGTGAGTGCGCTCGTGCCAAATGAGCTCCACTTGAAACCGCTCCGAAAGCCAAGGGACGTCTATCCACGCGACTTCAGCTAAACGGTCGCGCATCAGGCGGCGCGGCACCAGTGCAACGAGCTCGCTGCTGGCGACAATGCTCGGAACAACAAGGAATGAGGCAGCGGACGCGACAATGGCGCGGGAGTGACCGAGGGCCTCCAGGGTGGCGTCGACGGGGGTCGTAAATCCGCCTCCAGAAGGCGAGACTATCACCTGTTCAAGCGCGGCAAACCCCGCTGCGGTCGCCCCTTCATTGATACGTGGGTGGCCGGGACGGCCGATAAGGATATAGCTCTCCTCAAACAGGTGCCAGGTCCTCAGGTAAGCTTTCCCGGTGTCTGGCGTGGCGATGGCCAGGTCGACATCGCCATCCGCCAGTTGCTGCGTTAACTTTGCCGGGGCCAAGCGGTGCACCGCAACCCGTATTTTGGGCGCCTTGTCGCGCAGCGCCACGATCAGAGGCGCCACCACCACAGCCTCGACGTAGTCGGTGCAGGCGATCGAGATGGTTAGCTCGGCTGTCGCGGGGGAAAAGCTGTCATGGCCCTGGAGGGTTCCGCGGAGCTGATCCAGGGAAGCTCTGAGCGGTCTGATCAGCTCCAGGGCCTTGGCGGTCGGCACCATGCCACGATGCGCCGGCACGAGCAGGGGATCCTTGAACAGGTCGCGAAGGCGGTTCAGTTGGGCGCTGAGCGCCGGCTGGCTCATATGTAGCCGGGCTGCGGCCCTTGTGACGTTGCGCTCGACAAGCAGAGCTTCGAGACTGACGAGTAGGTTGAGGTCGATACGCTTCATATCCATGGCATGGATACTAGCGCATAAATCAATCGATTTCACATATGGTCTACAGGGTGCGATTTAATCTCCAGGGAGTGCCGTGCTGCGCTGCTCCAGAAAAGTGATGGAGATACACATGTCGATCGATCAAAAGCCTACCATTGTCGTCGCAGGCAGCCTGAGCAAGCAGGGCCGGAGCGTGACGGAGTCGTTGTTGGGGAGTGGACGGTATCACGTTCGTGCGCTGACAAGTCGTCCAGACTCGCCTGCGGCCCTCAAGCTGGCCGAGCAGGGCGCTGAGCTCATCGCCGTGCCGCTTGCGATCAACCACAGGAGCGATTTTGTGAAAGCGTTTCGGGGAGCGCAGGGCGCCTTCCTGATGACTCCAGTCGTCGCCCCGCCGGAAACCTACGAGTTCGATATCGGTAGGGATCTCGCAGATGCCGCGGTCGAGGCAGGTGTCGAGCACATCGTCTTCAGCACCCTGGAAAACGTCGATGAGATCACCGGAGGTTCGAAGTTCGCGCCGCATTTCACGGACAAGGCGCGCGTCGGGACTTATATCCAGGGTCTTCCTGTTCGCAGCTCATTCGTCGAGCTCGCGTTCTTCTACACGAACCTTCTCGAATATTATACGCCGCGTAAGGAGGGCGACACGCTCGTCTTTCCGATCTATCTGCCGGAGCATTTCCGAGCACCCTTCGTCGATCCGCTGACGGCGACAGGGCCAGCCGTTCTGGAAATCTTCGACCATCCCGACATCTATGCCGGGCAAACGCTACCGATCATCGGGGACGTTCTATCACCGGCCGAGATGATCGAGACCTTCAAGCGCGTCACGGGCCGGAAGGCTGTGTATGCATCAGCCTACACCCCTGATGAGCTGGTTCGTCATTTTCCGGAGTTCGGGGAAAATCCCGAGCTCGTTCGAGAAAACATCGGCATGGCGGAATACGCGGTCGAATACGGATATTTCCGGAAAGACCGGGATCTCTCGTGGAGCAGGCGGATCAATCCCTCCAGTCTCACCTGGGAGCAGTTCCTGATCAAGACCGGTTGGGACGGCGAAAAAAGGGCGTTCGGTCTCAGCTAGTGAACCTCGGTCGCTCGCCGCTCGTTTACTCGCACGTCGAGCGCCGGAACCATTATCGGCAAGAGGGATTTCGAACACAGATCCATCTGAAAATCCCGAAAAACGTACTCGATGTTCACAGGCTTCGAGCTCACAACCATCCAAACATCACGCGGTCAGATCCGGCTGAGGACGGCACGGGCGGGCGGGGCCGCCCGTCCTTCTCCTCCACGGTTATCCGCGGACACACATGCCATGGCGGCAGGTGGCAGATCGGCTGGCTCCGTCGCTCACCGTAATCTGCCCGGACCTACCGGGCTTCGGGCAGTCGTATACCTTCGGCCTTCGTCGAAGCCACTGTGAACGCCGTCATCAGCAAGCGTTTCTTGTGGCCCTTCGGCAATGGAGCGCCGGCTCGGCCGGGAATTGCGGGGGCCGCAGCGGGCCTAGCGTAAGCCGGGATAGCGGCGACGTTCTATGCCGCAAATTGCAACGACGACAGCCCGCTCTTCGTCCTCCTCTGGTATCCGATCGCCATATCCGTTGCTACAGGAATTGGCGCTCTGGCCGGCCATAAACTACCGCGGTGGTAGATCTTTGAATTGGTGGCATCACAGTGTTCTGCCCCCTATCCGGCGCGGCCTCGTTTCACTGATTGCCATTCGAGACACGTTCTCCCATAGCTTGGAACATCCAGCCAACTCCGAAGTAAACAACCATAGAGGTCTAAATGACGCCCGAGGAATTCCGACAACGAGGTCACGAAATCATCGACTGGCTCGCGGACTATCATGCGAAGATATCCGACTACCCGGTCCAACCTGCGACACGGCCGGGCGACGTGAAAGCGATGCTTCCGGCCGTCCCGCCGGTGGAAGCTGAGGGTTTCGATCAGATCATCGCCGATCTCGATTCGGTCGTTCTTCCGAATATCTCGCATTGGCAGCACCCGCGCTTTTTCGGCTACTTTCCCTCAAACTCGCTTGGCTCAGGTATCCTGGGCGACCTGGTGAGCGGCGGACTGGGGGTGCTGGGTCTGTCCTGGCAGTCATCGCCCGCTGTAACGGAGATTGAGGAGGTCACGTTAGACTGGTTCCGGCAAATGGTTGGCCTGTCTTCCGCCTGGTTCGGCGTTATCAACGACACGGCATCGACAAGCACCTTGGTCGCCCTGCTGTGTGCCCGGGAGAAAACAACGGGGTTTTCGCTTGCTCGCCAAGGCCTGCAAGCGGAACTTAAGCCATTGACGATCTACACATCGACAAGCGCTCACTCGTCGGTGGAAAAAGCGGCGCTGCTGGCAGGCTTCGGTCGTGAGAATGTCCGCATGGTCGATGTCGACGTCAATTTTGCAATGCATCCAGCGGCGCTCCAGGATGCCATCGATGCGGATATCCGCTCCGGATTCACCCCTTGTGCGATCGTCGCGGCCGTGGGCGGGACCGCTACCGTGTCCATTGATCCGGTATCCAAGATCGCCGACATAGCGCGCAGACACGGTCTGTGGCTCCACATCGACGCTGCCATGGCCGGAAATGCGATGATCCTGCCGGAGCTGCGATGGATGTGGGAAGGCATCGAAGAGGCAGACAGCGTAGTCATCAACGCGCACAAATGGCTCGGCGTGCCTTTTGACTGCTCGCTCTATTTCGTGCGTGATGAGCCTCACCTGCTTCGGGTTATGTCTGCTGATCCAAGCTTCCTCCAATCCCAGGCCGACGAGAAGGTGCGCAATCTGCGCAACACCGGTATTCCCCTCGGGCGAAGATTCAGGGCGTTGAAACTGTGGTTCGCCATACGGGAGCAGGGGGTCTCCGGGCTACAAGCCAGGTTGCGGCGAGACATCGGCCTGGCCCAAGATCTCCGCTCGAAAGTCGAAGCAACACCGGATTGGGAGGTCGTCGCACCCGTCGTTCTGCAAACCGTATGTCTTGTGTATCGTCCGAAGTCTGTGCCGTCCCATCGTCTCGATGATTTCACGCGCGCATGGGCGAATGCGGTGAATGCGTCGGGCCAAGCCTATGTCACGCCCGCCATCGCGGCCGGGCATTGGATGGTTCGTGTATCGGTCGGCACGATATCGACGGATGCACACGATACCGAGGCGGTCTGGGGCGCGATGCAAAAAGCGGCAGCCGCGCTCGTTCCGGAATTTTCGTGAAGGGCCGACGAGGCTCGCCATGGCCGTTGTCTACCGGACGAGCGACGTTCGATGGGCTGATTGAAATTACCATGTGATCGCGAAGCTGCGGAGGTGCGTCCGTCTCCTCCGTCTGTCTCCCTGAAGTGGAGAGCATGAGGAATTGTGTGGCAATCAGGCCGCTGCGGAATTGTTGCTGGGTTCGTGATTGTCGTTTGCCATGCCTGGATACCAATTCTCGAAGCAGATCGGTGGACGCCCTTTCCATCGAACCGCATCCCAGCTTAAGCGGAGAACATCATGATTTCACCCTACACGATCAACATCCCTGACGAACGGCTCGCCACGATCAGAGCCAAGGTCGAGGCTTATGACTGGAGCCAGCTGCCGGATGCGGGAGGCTGGTCGGCGGGGGTCAGGGTTGATGACCTCAAGCGGCTCGCCGCTTATTGGCGGGACAGCTACGACTGGCGTGCGGTCGAACGGCGGCTCAACGCACTCCCCAACTTCACGGCCGACGTGGAAGGCGAGCACCTCCACTTCGTTCATGTGAAGGGCGACGGCTCCAAGCCGCCCATCCTGCTTCTCCACGGCTGGCCGGGCTCGTATCTCGAATTCGAGCGGCTCTTGGAGCCGCTCGCAGCGGACGGGCACGATGTTGTCGTCCCCTCGCTTCCTGGCTTCGCGTTCTCCAACCCGATCACGGGCCCGATCGGCCCGCGGCGGGCTGCTGCGCTCGTGCATGGGCTGATGATCCAACTGTTCGGCGACGCGCGGTATTTCATTCAAGGGGGCGATTGGGGCCACGCCCTCGCGGTCTGGGCAGCGCATGATCGACCGGACGCTCTGCTCGGCATCCATATCAACATGATGACCGTGCATGCGGAGGATGCCGCTCCGACGACCGACGAGGAGAAGTCCTTCGCCGCCAAGCGGGCCGCGATTGCCGATCGGGAGAGCGCCTACTTTCACGAGCAAGCAACCCGTCCGCAAACGCTCGGCGTCGCGATGGCCGACAGCCCGGTCGGAGCGGCGGGCTGGATACTCGAAAAGTTCGGCAAGTGGGCCGATCTTCCGACAACCGCCGATGGCGACCCCGACATCTGGAGCAAGTTTTCCGAGGAGGAACTCCTCACTAACATCATGCTCTACATCGCGCCCGCATCGTTCGTGACTGCAACCTGGATCTACTACGGCAGCCGGCTTGAGGAGTCGCGGATGCTTCCGGCCGGCACCCGCATCCAGGTGCCGACCGGCGTTGCGGCCTTTCCCGATCCGGTGTTCTTGCCGCCGCCGCGCTCGTTCGCGGAGAAGACCTACAATACCGTGCATTGGACCGACATGCCGCGGGGCGGGCATTTCGCCGCGCTGGAAGAGCCGGAACTGATGCTGGCCGACCTGCGCGCCTTTATCGCGACGGTGTCGGCAGCGCGCTCCTAAAGGTGGAGATCTCCGTTTCCGAAGCGGGGGGCGGGCGCTGTCGGCGCAGGGCTTCAATGCCCTGCGTCGTCAAGACCGCATCGGCGCAGGCCAGCTGTGAAGGGCGATCGACCGTCTTGGCCTGCTACCAATCTACAGCGCCAAGACCTGCGTTAACTAACCCGTAACGCCATCTATACGCCGCGACGGCAGGCGTGGCGCATGCGACAGGTTATGGTGGAACTGTGGCGCTGCAAAGGGCTCTTGGTCGAGTTCTTACTCGCATTCGTCCTGTAGAAAGCAAACTCTCTTGAATACCGCTTTTTGGCGCAATCGCGACCTATAACGCAATCGCCGCCATGTCCGCTTTCGGGAAATCGCAACGCCGGCCTTCGCGACCGAGATGAGGCGCGAAGCCGTCGTTCGCGTCTGGAAAACGTACGTCGGCTTCGGGTCAGACTTTCCGTTTCCACCGGTCTTTGCAGCACTGACCCAGATTCGTCACGGAAAATATCGCGGGGTCTCCGAATGTGGGGAAAGGCGGCAGCACTCTCGCGCTGCCATAATCAAGCAAGCCAATCTCATGAGCCGATAGATCCTATCCCCCCGAAATGGGCAGCCTTCGGTCACCGCGTCATCGTCGAGCAGAGTTCCATGGCATTTTTTCCACAGGAGGGTGCGTCGAAATTGGTCCGATCTCTTGTGCTTCCGTAGTGCTTCCGCGCAAAAAACGCGAGGGCACTTGCGAAAATCATGATCGGGTAACTATTTGATATTTATGTTGAAACTGGCGCACCCGACAGGATTCGAACCTGTGACCTCTGCCTTCGGAGGGCAGCGCTCTATCCAGCTGAGCTACGGGTGCTTCCCGGCGGGTCGGAAAACGAACCAGCCGGTGAACCGGCAAGTCACGGCTTCTTAGCGGAAGCCGGCGCGGGCTTCAACGGGCAATTGGCGATTGTGCGCGCGCGGCCGGCCCTTCGCAGGCTCCGTGCCCTTATGGGGCGTTCAGCCCCTTCAAAAGGTTCACTGGACCTTTTGAGCCGCCCAACGGCGGACCGGGTCTTCACCGTTCGGCATTCGAAAAGCCAAGCAATTGGCTTTTCGTCCGCTTCGCGGATCACGCCTCGCCCTTCACCACCCGCCTGCCGCGCACCGCCCGCTTCACCTTCTTCGTACCGGCAAGCTCGTTCATCGCGTCGAGCTGCATCTGCTGCATCTCGGCCAGGCGCGTCCATTGGCGGGAGATGAGGTAGTCGAGTTTTTCGTGCAGGTGGCGCACTTCGAGCTCGGCCTTGAGGTTGACGCGGTATTCATTGAAGGAGCGCAGGCGGTCTTTCACCTCCTGGCGCTTCTGGCTCATCATGATGACCGGCGCCTGGATGGCGGCGATGCAGGAGAGCAAGAGGTTGAGCAGGATGAAGGGATAGGGGTCGAAGGCGCCGCCGATGCCCTCGAACAGATTGACGCCGATCCAGACCAAGAGCACGGCGGCAAACGAGATCAGGAACCACCAGCTGCCGCCGAAGGCGGCCATGTTGTCGGAAACGCGGTCGGGGAAGGTGCGGTGCTCCTCGAACTCTTCTTCCGAGTTTTCGGAAATGGTGTCCTGCCGGGCGATCGATTCCACCACCTGGCGGTCGAGTTCGGAAAATTCGCCGTGCTCCTGCTGCAGCAGCTCCTCCATGTAGCGCATGCGGTAGCGGCCAAGCTCCTCGCGGCTGATGCGGGCGCCCCTGGGCAGGTCCGGATGGTCGGAGCGGATGCGGTCGGCCAGGCTCGGGCGCAGCGTGTCGATGCGCACCAGGTCGCGCTTGTGGAATTTGCGGCCCGAGATCGCCGACGGCTTCTTTTTCGGCTTTATGCGCGACGCACCCAGGCCGGTCGGTTCGGAATCCGGCACTTCGGGCGTGTCGAAATGCTCTTCCGAGCCCTCGTGCAGGTCTTCCGGCGTGATCGGCGCCTCGAAATATTCGCCGCCGCTGTCGTTCTCGGTGTCCGCCGCCTGCTGCTCGGGTGCCTTGGGAACGGTGCTCATGGTGCGGGCTCCTGCTGTGGCGCTGCTGTATCTGAGGATACGCCGAGGCGACGGGGCATATCCACTGCCGGATTGCGCTGCCTATGCCATGGCTTCCAGACGATTGCGTGACAGTCGGATAACAATAGCCGGCTGCGGGTCTTTTTGACTGTTGGGGGTTGGGCGAGGTCTCCTCCAATGTCGTCGTCCACGGGCAGAGCAAGGAGCGCAGCGACGCGGCGCAGACCCGTGGATGACGAAGTGAGGGGGAGGCTGCGCTCTTGTTATTGCTGTTCGGCGAACATCAGCCTGGTCTTGCTGTCGGCCGTGGTCGGCGACAGGCTGCGCTGGATCAGCGCCTCGACATGGTCGTTGCGCTGGCGGGCTGAGTCGGCGCCCATCACCACCACGATCAGCTGGCGGCCATCGGCATTGTAGGAGGTGACGATGTTGAAGCCGGAGGCCCTGATGTAACCGGTCTTGATGCCGTCGACGCCGCGCACGCGGCCGAGCATGTCGTTGTGGCCGCGCACCAGCCTGCCGCGGAACATGAAATCGCTTTCGGAGAAATAGTGGAAATGCTGGGGGAAGCGCTGGCGCAGCGCCATGCCGAGCACCGCCATGTCGCGGGCTGTCGTCATCTGGCCGTCGTCGGGCAGGCCGGACGCGTTGCGGAAGGTGGTGCTGGTCATGCCGAGCGCGCGCGCCTTTGATGTCATCATGGCGGCGAACTGGTCCTCCGTCCCGCCGAGATATTCGCCGACCGCCACCGCTACGTCATTGGCGGATTTGACGACGATGGCGCGGATGGCGGAATCGACGTCGATCGTTTCGCCGCGCCGGAAGCGCATCTTGGTCGGCGGCTGCGAGGCGGCGTGGTCGGAGACGGGGATCTGCGTTTGCTTGGTCACGCGGCCGGACTCCATCGCCTCGAACAGGAGGTAGAGCGTCATCATCTTGGTCAGCGAGGCCGGATAGCGCTGCGCCGTCGAGTTGACCTCGAACATCTGCTTGCCGGTCCTGACGTCGACGACGATGGCGGCATATTTCTGCGGCGGTGCAGGCACGGCCAGCACCTGGTCCGGCGGGGTCGTGGTCGAGCAGCCGGCGACCATCAGCAACAGGCCAAGGGCGATGAAAACTCTCTGGAGAAGCGGGAAGGGACGCAATTTGGACAAGGGCGGGACTGTTCTGGCGATGCTGTTGCTGAGATGAGGCGAAGCTAACGTAACGCGCTGGATGCGTCCATTTGGTTAATGGCTGTTAGTCCCAGGATTGTCGAGCCCGACCGGCTTCCTCGCCCCAGAAGGCCGCGAAGCGGCCGGAGAGGGGAATTCGTAGGCGCGGCATCGCAGCCAGATCGCTAACTGGCGAGGTCGGCGCAGCCCCCTCTCCGGGGGGGGCGCGCCCCCGCCGAGCCACCTCTCCCCCGCCTCTGGCGGGGGCGAGGAACCCAGGTTTTCAAGCCGCCGCGAAAACGCCTGTTTCTGTGTCTTTCCTTGCCAAAACCGCGTTTCCTGTGGGAAGGGGCGTGGCATTGGCTGGCTTTGGGGGGTGGCATGACGAACATCGGGGCCGGGGGCGCAGCGCCCTCGCTTATCAAGGCATCGCTCAGCCGCACCGGCAAATGGGCCGGCAGCGTCGCTTTCATCAGCGGCGCCGTTGGCGACGTGCTCAATCCGCTGGCGCCGTTCGCCGCCTATATCGCGCTGGTCGCGGCCATCGCGGCGGCCATCATCGCCATTGCCATCGTGCTCAAGCTGGTGCTGGCGGCCAAGGCGCTGCCGGCGCTGTTGTTCGCCACCAGCGCGGCGGCGGTTGCCGGCGGCGTCTATGCGGTGCAGCAGGAGACCAATTCGCAGAACGGGGTGATGGCCGGCCTGGTGCCGGCGATCGCGCAATTGCAGCAGTCGATGGGCATCGTCTCCGAAAAGGTGGCCAGGATCGAGCAGACGGTAACGCAGACGCAAAAGTCCGTCGAAGAGGTCAAGAAATCGACCGACACGGTTGCCCGGAAGACCGACCAGATCGCGTCCACCCAGCAGCAGCAGACGCAGCAGGGCGCGCAGACGCAGAAGACCGTCGAGGCGGTCAAGCAGACCACCGACACGCTCGTCGCCGGCCAGCAACAGCAGCAGGTCCAGGCCGAAAAGCTGCAGGCGACCACCGAGCAGATCGCCGCCTCGATCGACACCATAGCCAAGGGGTTTGCCCGGTTGGCGGCGCAGGGCGGGGCGATCGCCGAGCCGAAGCGGCCGGACGAGTTCTACCACAATGCCCGCGTCTATGAATTGTCGGGGGACATGCTCAACGCCCGGCGCTCCTACCTCGCCTTTGCCGGCTTCGATGTCGACGCCATCGACCCCTATACGCGCTTTGCGACGCTGCTTCGGGTGCAGGACGGCAAGGCGGGCGCCCGCGAAGTGTTCGGGCAGCTGGCCGACAAGGGCAAGGCGCTGTCGATCAAGCTGGTGCATATTTTGCAGTTCGAGGACGCACAGCGGCTGGACAAGCTCAACGCCTTCGTCACGGCCAATCCCGACTATGCGCCGGCCTATTTCCTCAAGGCGCAGGAGTTTTCGGAAGACCGCCTCGGCAGCCAGACGCTGACCGACAAGCGCAGCGAGGCCCAGGCGCTGACCAAGTTCGTGTCCTACGAGAAGGATGGCGGGCTGCTCAAATATTTCGTCGACCAGACGCAGCTCGCCGACTGGCTGGAGCGCAGCCGCAGCCGGCTGGCAGCACTTGGCAACGTGCTCGACCCCGCGCGCTTCGCGCCTTCGCTGACGCCGATGCGCTCCAACCAGGGCTGGTCGATGACCATTTCGCTGCCCGAACCGGCGACCGCGATTTCCTGGCGTCTCGGCGACAGCGGCCCGTTCACCGACACCGGCTTCCTGGCGATGAAGGACCAGAGCACCGGCAAGCCGATGGCCAATCCGAGCTTCGAATTGCCCGACAGCACGGCGGCGACCACGATCGGCATAAAATATCTCGACATCAGGGGCCGCGAGACCGGTCCGTTCGACATACGCTTCGATCCGGATGCCGCCCTGCAGCAAGGCGACAAGCAGATCCTCGACCAGTTCTGGACGTCGTGGATCGCTTTCGACTCCGGCGGCAATCACGGGCTGGTCTATTTCACCCAGATGCTGTCCTACCGCTGCGCCATCAAGGAGGTGCATTACAGCCTGAACGGTGCCGCGCTTGACAATTCGCTCGAGATACCGCCTTGCGACAAGAAGGACCCCTACGCCATCCCCTACGACGCCAAGGGCTATTTCAAGGTCGCCGACAGCGTGAAATCGATGTCGGTGCAGGTCACCTACACCGACGGGACGAAATCGCCGGTGCGGGAATACAAGCGGCAGTAGCTCTGCTTACCCTCCCCCTTGTGGGGGTCCGAAGGACGGGCGAGACTCGTGACTCGCCCCGGCACGTCGATCCGCATAGCGGATCGGGGTGGGGGAGGCCGGCCCCACCCCCCCCCGTCGAACGATCTTCGCTTCGCTTCGACCGCTCGCCGACCCTCCCCACGAGAGGGAGAGTGAGGCGAGCTGATGCGAAATGCCCTGGTGGCCGATGCAGCCACGGTGGCGCAACAACCAGTTTCTATGGAAATGGCCGACACCCCGGGTCCCGCGTACGTCAGCCGGGCCTGGCAGATGGCGCTTGTTAAAACCAGAGTTCGCCGCATGCTGCGCGGATATCGGCGAGTTCGCCGGTCAAAATCCAGTTGGGCACATCAACGACGCGACCACGGTCGCCAGAGAAGAAAGGTGGAAACGATATGCCGCGCCCAAGCCGGGCCTCCAGCATTCGCACAGTGTCGCATCTCAGCTAATGTACGGAGACGACGACATAACGTCCGCCGGAGGGCTGATAGTAGGCGGCGCCGCAGTGCCATAGCAGGATGCCATTGACCGAGGTCTTCGCACAGGCCGCAGGCAGCTTCGTCACGTAGACAGTTGAACGGCGGATCACTCGGCGTGTGGTACGTCTGGCGACCCCGGCGGCGCTGCCAGGCGTGAGCGGATGCCCCACTCTTGCTTGAGCGTAGCCGACGAAGGGGGAGAACGGCGCA
The DNA here is from genome assembly GCF_007003935.1 of Mesorhizobium sp. WSM4310. Lineage (NCBI taxonomy): Bacteria > Pseudomonadati > Pseudomonadota > Alphaproteobacteria > Hyphomicrobiales > Phyllobacteriaceae > Mesorhizobium > Mesorhizobium sp. WSM4310. The sequence goes on along the minus strand of NZ_VFTA01000041.1, from coordinate 5,385 downwards.
ACCGGATCGAGCAGGCCGACAAACATTATTGCGGCAACCCCGGCAGCGCTGGTTAGCTTCAAGACAATTTTTTTCATTGTTAATCCTCCCAAGAGGGAGGGAAACTACCTTTCGAGTGCCCCCGCCGCTATCCGAATTGCGCAACTCCGATAAAACTGATTATCGGTCCGTGATGGCACAGCACTATTCGATCGGGGCAGGCTGGCAATCCGTTGCATCGGCCGACTTCAGGCGCGGCCACGATATTCCCGCACGAAGGAATGTTTCCTTGGGGGATTCACCAAACAGTTGCCGATAGCTCGTCGCGAAACGTCCAAGGTGGGTAATCCCAACATCCATCGCAACCTTCGTGACATTCAGGCCATTGGCACGTGCAGTCGTCAGTTGCCGTCTGGCTTCGTTTAGGCGGAGAGTGCGTATGAATTCCAATGGACTTGCCGCGAATGTCGCACGAAATGCGTACTCCAGTTGACGACGACTCACGCCGACTTCCCTGCACAACCGAACGATCGGTAGGTCTTCTCGAATGTGGACGCGGATGAAATCCTCAGCCGTCCAGGCTTGGCGGAGATATCGACGTGGAGAATGATCGATCGCGAGTGCACGACCATCTGCAATAGCCCGAGCCCCACCCAGCGCTCCCAAATATTCCAGGAATGCATCGGGGGGCTGCTCCAGTTGAATTGAATCGCCAGCGGCTGCCACGAGATTGTTCGCAGTCGCCTCCACCTGGTTCCGGAGAATTCGTGCTTGGTTGATTGAGAGCCTGACGGCCTTCGGATGATCGGCGACCTGGGCCGCGAACATTCCCACGGCAAGCGCCTGAATTTCAGCCCAGAGGGCGGTCGGAATCACGGAGGCCGCATAACTAAGACCGGGCTGGATAGTTGCGGTTATCATCGTGCCAGCGGGGATTGTGACGACCATGCCGTCCTCAAGTGGAATGCGGCAGATTGTCGATCCGCAGGCGCGCTCCACGGCCAATACGACCACTGAGTCGCTATCCAGTCCGCCATTGGCATGTACGGTGCAATTGAAGTTGGCCAGGTCAAGCGCCCACTTGCCATGAGATTGAATTTGTCGGATGCGTGAGGGTGCCCCGCCGGCCGAAAGCTGGTCAATTTTCACCAGCATTCCCGAGGCTGCGCTTCCAAGTTGGTCCGGGCCAAGCTGCACATCCCTGTGCGAAGGCGATGAAGGCCACGAGGTCAAGAACCTGATCCTTTGCTCAAAGCGGATAGCAACGCAGTTATATTAGGGATAGCTTATGCTTAAATTGCGCCAAATCAATCGGCGCGAAAAACGTTGCCGATGCGAAACTGAGAGGCAGAATTCCGCGGCTACTGGGCACAGATCGCGACATACGCGATGGCCATGGCAAGCCTAGACTAGAGATGGGCAGGGACATCGATCTGCTGTCGATCTGGAATAATCAGGGCTTACCAGCGCACTTGCAGCAAAGGTTGGGAGAAACGTGCAAAGCGCGTGGATGAGATCATCCGCGTCAGTGCAGGCAAGCAGAATACAAGCCAGTGGTGTAAGCGCGTCGCTTGCTGGGAGGCAGTCCGAGCTACATCGCACATCAGGGAGCCTGCATGAAAACGGCCAATGCCTCGCCCCTAAACTACGGCCTTTTCGCTAGCGACCAAGTGCAGACCGGTAGCCTGCCGCCCGAACTCATCGCCAGCCTGGAGGCATTGCCCGTCAATCATGCCGCTTGCTTCTACTTGTCCGGGCCGCACAGATCATACCGCTCGACGAGCTCGTAGCATCGCGAGCCACGAAGGCGTGGCGAACGCGAACGTGTTCATGAGGCAGGCTGCGGCTGGTGAGATACCCCGGCGAGCTCCCTTAATCTTGCGATTGAAGCTCTCGGCGCAACCGGCTATGCGGAAAGCATGAGGGCATGGTCTGCGCCGATCTGAACGTGGTCGAGCAGGCCTTCGGCGCCGAGATCGACTATGGTGCGATGTCGATCAAGCGGTGCGGCGAACCGGAAGCGCCATAGCCCTACAGCCCGGCCGTCTGCCCTGGCGCGGCTAAGACGCGTATTGAAAGCCAATCCTGATCCGATGCGTGTCGGCACTTCCCATATCAAGCCCGCCAATCTTACCATGCACATCGCAAACCGCGGCTTTAGCCTGGGGGATTAGATGTTAGTGGCTTTGGGACGGCCTGAATGCCGTTTTCCTGAAATGCCTGCTGCACGGCGATCAAAACGGCACGGCGGATCATGAAGTTTCTGCCCGCTTTCGCCTTGAATTTAGCCCGGATGACCAGCGTGCCGTCCTCAACCTCGGCAATTCCCTGGCTTTTGAACGGCTCGAGCAGATCTGCAGCAAGTTCCGGGTTGGCCGAAATATCCTGGCCGATCTTCTTGAAAATCTTGCGAACTTTGTCGACATCGGTGTTGAATGCAACGCGAAAGGTCAGTTTCTCGATCATCCAGTCGCGGCTGAAATTCTGAATCTTGCCAATCGAGCCATAGGGGATTGTCGCCAAGGCACCGCGCTGATGGCGCAGGGAAACCGACCTGACCGAGATTTTTTCCACGGTTCCTTTCGCGCCTGACGTTTCGATATATTCGCCGAAGCGGAATGCATCGTCGATCAGGAAGAACAGCCCGGAGACCAGGTCCTTCACCAGCGTCTGCGAGCCGAAGCCGATGGCCAGCCCGAACACACTCATGCCGGCGATCAGCGGCCAGACATTGATCCCGATCGTCACCAGGATCGAGAGCAGCGCCAAGGCCAGAATGCTCGATTTGCCGACCGCGTTGAGCAGCGGCACCAGCGTGCCCAGCCGTGAACGCGGCGCACCCTGCACCTCCTCGTCACCCCCTACGGCGGGCAACTCCGCGCGCAAGGCACGAGCCGTCCCTACTCCTACTACATTCCAAAGAAACGCCGCCCCCAACATGATCAGCGCCACCCCGGATGCGCCCTTGGCGACCTCTCGGAGATCTATGCCGAACCCGGCAGCCAGCGGTGTCGCCCATAGCGTTCCCAGCATGGCAACAATTATAGCCACGACGGTGAAGCGGGCGGTCTGTCGCCCTGCCGCTGCCAGGATCGAGATGTCAGGTGACTCCAAGCCGCGCTGCGCCCAGTTCCCGATCATTGCGTCGACATGCGGCGCGGCGAGAAACATCAACGCGGTCAGCAGAACGGCCGACCCACGAAGCGATGCTCCCAGGGTCACCGCGGCCTGAGTGCTGAGAAAGGTGATTATCAGGAACGCGATCACGATTGCCGGCCACATTTTGGCGAGACGGGTGCGCCAGCGGCTTCTGGGCCGCGGACCGGCGACGGCGACTGCCATTGTGCGTCTGTGCCGCCATACCGCCCATGCAAACAGAAGGTAGATCGGAATTGCCACGCCTGTTCGCAGCAGATCCCCCAAGGCCGGCCCGACGCTCAAGAGCCGCAACGTCGCGACCAGCGTAACGGCGATGATCGCCAGGCCAATGGCAAGCGAGAGGTCGCGCACGAGCGCCGCCAGATGGACGGAGCGCTCTGCGAACTCGGTTCGCCGCGATGCCATCAAGAGTGATCTGACGGCGGCGAGGATGATTAAGCCGAGCACGGTCGCCACAGTCCAAAGGCGAAGGGTTTGCAAAGGCACGCCAGAACCGCCCAGCAGCCGCGCCGCGATGAAACCGACCACCAGAGCCACCACGGTAGCCGTCGCACCCGCAAAGTATCTGCGCCATCCACTCCTTGTGGCGCTCGTCTTCTTGAACCGCCGGGCAAGCAGGATGAACACCCCCGCGACGAGCGCAACAAGCAACACAATCTCGAACAACAGCACAAGCAAAGGCGTCCCCCCGGCCGCGAGCGAAGCCTTCAGGTTTTCAAGTTCGACGGGGACGTCGGCCAAAGCGGCAAGCCGCGCGAACAGTCCGGAAACGAAACGCTCGGTGAGCTGTTCGAACCCCCAAATCAACGAAGGAACGTCTGTTTCCGCCATCGTGTCCACGAGTTCTCCCCCTTCAGCGCCTCGCCCGTAGTAACCGACAAGTCCTGCGCTTCGGTTCTCCAGTACGGATCATTCGGTAGTCGCATCGCCCTTCAGGATCGTTTCCAGTTCGTCGGGCCGGGGTTTGCCCGCTTTCCCCTCGACCGTCGTAACGGTCCCACTGACCGTCGCTGCCGCGGCGTTGCCAACAGTGTCGACCGTGCCGGCAACCATCAGACCCAGCTTGTCACCAAGGCCTACTCGCGAGTCGGTCATGATTTGACCGGAACCCAATTGTGCGCCCAACAACTGAACGATTTCCGGGCTTTCGGCAAACTTGCTGTGGTTCAAGCGATCGTCGGTCTTCACGTCGGTCAAATCGAGGACGGTTATTCCGGCTGCCTCCAGCTTCGATTTGTACGGCTCCTTTGACGGATCAGCCTGCCCAACCCGATCGACATTGCCTGCAATCAGACGCGAGACCGCAAGCGCCCGATCATCCCGTGAAACTGTGATCGTGAATTTCGGTTTTTTCGGTCCAAGTTCGGTCCACTGGCGACCAAAGACATCCACATCGAGGTCGGGAGATGCAAGGATGACGTTCCTGATCTTGGGCGAAACCTGCCCGTCCTCCAATGCCATCTGCCTCAGCGATTCCATGGCAAGCCATGTTCCCATCGAGTGAGCCATGAGAGTGATGTCCGTCACGCTGCGGTCGTCCGCCAAGGCCTTCAACGTTCGCTCGAACGCAGTCCGTGAGAAATTGGTGCTTTCCTTGTCGTAGTTGTAGCCGAGCACGCTGGCGCGCGAAGGCCACGTGAAAAGAATAGGCGCGACCCTTGCTCGCGAGTCATGCACAAACTGCGCGAAGCGAAAAACCGAATCTTCGTAGCGGTTGTTGAAGCCATGTACGAATACGAGAACATGGCCGTTCGAATTGTGAGAATGTAGCCATTTGTGAGCCTCGGGAATCGACAGGTTCTTCACGGCAACAACAGCGAAGTCCCTTTCGGGATTCGGTGGCAGCGTTTTTGGCCATTCGACCGTGCCGGGCGCCCGCTTCGGCGGAATTGAAATGGTCAGATCGGTCATGGAAAGCGTCGGGCTGCGCTCGCCTGTAAACAGGGTCGCTGGGTCGCCGGAAGGCTTGCGGCTGGTTGCGACCAGCATCGTTACATCCGATGCCGCCGACGATACCAGATTCGCGGGGATTGGCGCCAGAACGCCTTCTGGTCCTGCTCCGCACGCCGTCAGCGTGAGAAACAGAGCTGATATACCCCATACGGACTGCCTACCCACCCACTTAGACTGTGCCATTGCCCTTCTTTGCCCTTGCGGGTTATGCCAGCCGAGCTTCCGCACTCTTCCCTCACACCGGACGCACGATGCAGCGGAAGCCGAGGTGGCAAGTGGACGTGTCTATCGCCT
>NZ_VFTA01000040.1:0-47530 GCF_007003935.1 Mesorhizobium sp. WSM4310 | reverse complement strand
CAGGCTCAGGGCAAGGCCAAGGTCCAGACGGACCAGCAGGCCCAGGGCAAGCCGAAGCTCAAGACCGACGAGCAGGCCCAGGGCAAGGCCAAGGTCGAGACCGACCAGGCCCAGGGCAAGGCAAATGCGACCACCGATCAGCAGGCTCAGGGCAAGACCTCGACACAGACTGATCAGGGTTCGACTGCTTCTATCAGCAATGTGACGGTCGAACAGAAAACCCAGATCACCCAGGTCATCAAGGAGACCCGGGTCGAGCCGGTGTCCAATGTCGATTTCGACATTTCGGTCGGCATCGAAGTTCCACGGCACAAGATCCGGCTGCATCGTCTGCCGGCGCGCATCGTCAAGATTGTTCCGGCCTATGAAAGCTACGAGTATTTCGTATTGGCCGACGGTCGGATCGTCATAGTCGATCCAGACACGTTGAAGATCGTCCTTATCCTGACCTGACTTGGGCCAACGCTCTGAAACGCCCGCACACCCAGGTGGCGGGCGTTTCCATGAGAACTGCCGTTGAATCAATTGTGGGCGGAGGCTGCCGTGTTCGGGGACAAGGCCGGGGATCTAGCCGCCAGGACGTCAAAGCTGGATTTCAGCGCCTGCCTGTTCGTCGAACAAAACCGGGCAGCCTCGTGCAAGCGCTACCTTGGAAAGGGCGTTCGCCACCACATCGTCCGGTGACACGAAATCGCCGGTCAGCACCCGCAACTCTTCCACGCCTTCAGCCATCGAGACAAAATTTCCGACCACGCGGTCGTGCTTACAGGCCTCGACCACGTAAAGCAGATCGACCAGTTCGAAGCTGCGCATGTTCAGCCTCCAATAAAAACGTCCCTTGCAGGATCGTGAAACGCATTGGCGGAGTGTAATGTTCCGACAGACCCGACTTAGCTCTAGCTCGGCGTCGACGACCAGAGCTCAGATGTCAGAATCGTCGAGAATGCGAGAGAGCGTGCTGCGCCCCAGCGCGCTCATGGCTGGGTTGGTGCCACGGTAATACCAGACGAGACCCATGGCCTGCTGGAACGCCCAGGCAGCACCGCGCTTCCATAAGAGGTCCTCGACCTGAAGGCCGCTGCGAAAGGCCGCCCTTCGCTCGCGGTCGAGAAGATGCCACGCCACCACCAGATCCAGCGACGGATCGGCCGGCCCGAAACTGCCGCCATCAAGCACGCCGACAAGACGCTCGCCCTGCACGAGAAGGTTTGCCGGGATAAGGTCCTTGTGACTCATCACGACAGGCCCGGCGGCGGGCAACTCCCGCAACCGGGCCCACAAATCGCGCAGTCGGGCCACATCAAGCAGGCCATCGCTGTTTTCAAAGCAAACAGCCATCCAATCGTCATGATCGGGGAGATGTCCGCCACGTCCTTGCCCGTCGAAGCGCCGGCCCCGTGTGTCCGCCTTGCGCAACGATGCCACGAGGCTTGCAAGGTCAAGCGCGAACATCGTCGATCCACTTAGCCCGTGCGGCGTGGCAACCTCGCCTTCGATCCACGTTTGCAATGCCCATGGCATTGCATATCGAGGACCGGGCTCGCCGAGCCCAATCGGGCGTGGCGTCGCAAACAGGCAATGTTCGCCGATCTCGACCATGGCAGCGGCCTCCGACCGAAGCATATCGGCGCATTCGGCAGGGTTCATCGCCCGCAGCGGGAAGCGCGCAGCGCTCTTCGAGCCGATGCGGAAGATGGCGTTGACGGTTCCCGGCGATCCGACCGAGGTGATGTGCTCATGACGATATTGGGGAAACTGATCGTCGATCATGTGGCGGGCGATATCGATGTCGATATCCACCTGATCGTCATGCATCATGTGTTCTCGTCCTGCCGGGCATGATCCGCTGGCGCCGACGACCGGGATGCGGCGCAAAGCCACTATAAGCGCCCTTACCGGTAGGTCGAACCAGCGCTCGCGGCGATCGGCTTCTGCCCCTAGCCCGCCGCCGCGGCCGGCACCTTCCTTGGCGCGGCGCGCGGCCGGCGCATGCGCCGTTTGGCGACGAGCTTCAGCGCCACCGGCGGCTCGTTCGACAGCGCGCCGGTCACGGCGTCGACCATGCCGTGGGCGACGAAATCCGCGTTGATGTCCTGGGCGAGCTTGGCCGCCGCTTCCTTGTCTCCGTTGCCGGTTTCCGACCAGAACACGATGCCCACCCGAAGCGCCGCCTTCGCGCGCTTCAGCCGCCGAACCAGGAAGCGGGCATGCTTGACGGAATCGCGGTTGAGGAAGCCGACCACCACCGTGTCGACGGTCTCGAGCTCGAGATGGCGGATGCCGGCGGGTTCCATGTCGACAAAGTCAGCCTTCGACACGGTCGCTCCCTGGACCTCCAGCACTTGCGCCAGCATCGCCGCGGCGGCGTCGTCGAGCTCGCCGCGCCCGCCGGCGCAAAGCACCGATAGGCCACTGCCGTCGGGCAGCTCGGCCTCGTCCTCGGCGGCGGCATCGCCGGGCTCGCCCCCTTCCCCGGCCACATGCCGGCTTTCGTCCTCGGCCGCCTCCTCCTTGGCATCATCCTCGAGATTGGCCACCAGCGCGAGCGCGCTGGCCGCCACCTGCCGCCTTTGCAGGTCGCCCATGACGCCGCGCACACGGTCGCGCTCGCCCAGCAAAAGGGCGGGAACAGCCACCTTGTCGTAGAATTCGACCAGATATTTTTCCTCGAGCATTTCCTCCGCGTGATCGGTGGCCTCGTCCGGGTCGCCGGCCAGGAGCCGCTGGTACAGCCGCGCATGCGGTTCCAGCACCGGCTCGTTGCCGAACAGCACGTCGAGGAATTCAAACTGCGGTACGTGCCTGCCCAGCACCACGAGGCAGACGGTGAGCGGCGTCGACAGGACGAGCCCGAGCGGCCCCCACAGCCACGTCCAGAAGATCGCCGCGACGATGATCGCCAGCGGCGACAGCCCGGTTCGCGAGCCGTACAGCCAGGGCTCGACGACATTGCCGGTGACCAGTTCCATCACCACGAACAGGGCCGCCGTCCACAACACGAGCGACCAGCCGGGAGCCACGGCAAGCGCCAGGAACAGCGGCAAAAGCATGCCGATGGCCGGACCGATATAGGGAACGAACCGCAGCGCCAGCGCCAGCAGGCCCCACAACAGCGCATTGGGAATGCCAAGGATCCACAGCCCGATCGCAATCGGTATGGCGTAGAGGATGTTGACGACCAATTGCATGAGCAGGTAGCGACCCACGCGCTTGGCTGCATCCTGCAGCGCCTCGGTGGTGCGGTGAAGGTCGCCATAGCCGACAAGCCGGATGAAGCGGTCGCGCAAATCCTCCCGCTCGAGCAGCATGAAGATGACCACGACGACGATCAGTCCAGCCGATCCCAGCGGGCTGATCAGCGGACCGACGATGTTCTGCAGGACTTCGAGCGGCCTTTCACGCGCAACGATCTCGACCGGCACCGGTTCGCGCGGCGGCTTGTCGGGCGTGGCGGCCGGCAGCGTGGCGTCCTGCCTGTCGATCTCCTGGCCGACACGCTCGACCACGCTGCTCAACCTGGCGATGATCCCGCCCCCGACGCCGGTTTCCTTGAGCGAGCGGATCTTGGCCAGGATGTTGGTCTGGTAGACCGGAATGTTCTGCGCCAGCTCGCTGACCTGCGTGGCGACGACGAAGCTGAACAGGGCAAGGGCCGCGAAGGCGCCGAGCACACTGGCGATGACGGCGGCGATCCGGGGAATGCCGACCCGTTTGAGCGCCGAAACCAAAGGCGCCAGCGCGAAGGTCAAAAGCAGCGCGATCGCGATCGGCAGGAACACCTCGCGGCCGAAATACAGCGCAGCCACCGTCGTCACGGTGGTCGCCACATTGGGCAATGCGGTTCGCGGACGGGGCGCGGCGGCCGAAAGAATATCGTCCAGCCCATGCGCCTCGGACGCCGTCCCGTTTCGACGATTGGCCGCCACTTGCTGTCTCTCCCCCTGCCAGCGGCCATGGTCTGACATATTGAGCCGGCGTGCAACATTTGCCGGCAGACCGCTGGTTACCCTTCAATTCCGGGCGGGTCAGTATGTTCCCTGCGGCCGGAGGCAATGGAAAGAAGTGATTTTATCCGCTCGTCGGGATTCACGTCCCAGAGCCGATCAGCGCCCCGCATGCCTTGCCAGCGCGTGCTCGATCAGCACGTCGATCACCTTGCTGTAGCCGATGCCGGCCGCGGCAAGCGCCTTGGCGTACATCGAAATGTCCGTGAAGCCGGGCAGCGTGTTGACCTCGTTGACCAGCAGCGAACCGTCGGCGCGCAGGAAGAAGTCGACGCGCGCAATGGCCTCGCAACCGAGCGCCCGGAAAGCCCGCGCAGCCATCTCGCTCGTCCTGGCAACGACATCCGCCGGGACATCGGCGGGCACCTTGACCAGCGCGCCGTCGGCATCGAGATATTTGGCCTCATAAGTGTAGAAGCCATGCTTGCCGGCGGGAATGATCTCGCCCGGCAGCGAAACCGTCAGCGAGCCGTCGGCCCGCTCCAGCACCGAGCACTCGATCTCGCGGCCGTCGACGAACTCTTCGATCAGCGCCTTGCTGTCATAGCGCAAAGCCGTTTCGACCGCCTGCTCGAAGCCATCCCTGTCATGCACCTTGCTCACCCCGAAGGACGAGCCCTGGCGCGCTGGCTTGGCGAAGAAAGGCAGCCCAAGCGCCCCGGCAATCTCCTGGAACGAACCGACATCGCCTCTAAGCACAGTGACCGAGCGGGCAACGGCAAGCCCGGCCTCGCGCAGCAGCCGCTTGGCGACATCCTTGTCCATGGCGGCGGCGGAAGCCAGGATGCCGCAGCCGACATAGGCGACATCGGCAACCTCGGCATAGCCCTGTACCGAACCGTCCTCGCCGAACGGCCCGTGCAGCACGGGAAAGACGACATCGACGGGGTCAGGCTGTTCGCCATTCTTGGTGAGAGCCATCAGGCGGCCCTTGCCGCCGGGCAGCAGCGCGACCTCCACGCCATCCTCCGACACCGGAGCCCCTGCCCCGTCGGCGCCAGCCTCGGACGAAGGCTGCAGCCGCCACCTGCCGTCCCTGGAAATGGCGATCGGCACCACCTCGTAGCGCGTCCGGTCGATCGCCTTCAGCACATTGGCGGCCGACAGCCGCGACACGTCATGCTCGGCCGAGCGCCCGCCATAGAGGATGGCGACCCTGATCCTATCCTTCATTGAAAAGCCTGTTCTTCATCGAAATCCCTCGAAATCAAATGGTGACGGCAATGCCGCGATTGGCAAAGAAACGGTCGAAATCGGCTGGCGCCAACACTGCGTTGGCCTGTGTGGCGCTGGTATGGCCGGATGGGTTGTGAAAGCGAAAACCGTCCTGCGACGCCGCCGTGACCAGCACCAGATGGCCGCCCTTCGACGGCGGCTCGCGCTCGGGCCAGCGGATCGAACTGCTGACCGAGGCGATGAAGAAGCGTGACTGCCCGAGGATCGCCGGAATGTCCGACGTCGCGACATTGGTCATCACCTGCGCCTCCAGGCCGAATTCCGCCTGCACGAAGGTGACGAAGGGCGCGTAGATCAGGCCCTTGATCGAGCCTTCGTTGACGACATAGCCGCCATATACGGTGCAGCGTCTGGCCAGTTCGATCGTCGGCACGATCTCGCCGCGCGTCGCAAGGATCATTTTCAGGCACGCCATGCCGCAGATGTTGGCGGCCCAGACCGCGTATTCGTCGAGGCTTTCCGCGCCCGACCCTTGCCATAGCGGATCGCGCCGCAGCGCCACATCGGCGCCATCGGCGAGCACGGCCAGCGTCATGTCAGGCGTTTCCCACTGGCTGAAAAACGGCACGGCTCCAGGCAACGGGTTCATACGGATTTCTCGGATAGTTCCCACGGTCTCGCATACGAGGATACGAGATCGTGGGAAAGCCGCTTGGGCCTCCGAACAACGAAACCCCTGACGGGCAACGCCGGGCGGCGCCGCCGGCCTACTCGGCCTTCGTCCAGCCGAAGACCATCCAGGCGTATTTCGATTTCTCGTCGGGCTCGGCGGTGTAGGTCATCTGGATGTCGCCGTCCTTGGCGTATATGTCGAGCCTGGGCGCCGTGTCCAGCTTGAGCCATAGCGAGCTCTTGCTGAAGGACCAGGTTCCGCACCAGACGCAGGCGCCCGACGCCGCGTCACCCGGCTGATGGAAATTGTAGCGGCCGTCCGCCTTGATCTCCAGATAGTCGAACGCGCCGTAGAAGGCGGTCACCGTCTGCTGAAACTCGGCGGCCGCCGCTTCCTGTTCGGGCGTCGGCGCATCCTTCATGTCGCGCGGCGGGCGGATGGCTGAGCCGCTGAGCTTCCATTTGCCGACAAAGTCCTTCTTGGTCGGAAGATATTCCTCCTGAGCCTGCGCCGATGAAATATAAGAAACTGATAATATGCTTGTCGGCAAGATGGCTCCGCCCGCAAGTAAAAGCGCGGCGGCGCAGATTGCCCTGGTGGATTTTTGCATGAAATATAGTTTCTCCACGATGGGAAAGGATGTCTCGGTCCAGTGGAAATTTAGGGCGTACCTTGCCTGGACGCCGATTCCACCGCCTTTGCACGGTTAGCATTGGGGCCAGCGACCTGGCAACGACGGGACGCCGTCAATCCCCGTTGGGTCAGCAGGCGCGCAAAATGCCGCCGCCGGCGGCCGCGGCTGCGTTCGATGGAAGCCCCTAGAAGGTGATCTTCACCGAAGCGACGCTGCGCGTATGCGCACCGTGATGGACGGCCTCGATGTTGTTGCCGTCGGGGTCGAGCAGGAAGGCGGCGTAATAGCCGGGATGATAGGGCCGCTCGCCCGGCGCGCCATTGTCGGTGCCGCCGGCCGCCAGCCCGGCCTTGTGGAAGGCATCGACCATCGCGTGGTCCCTGGCCTGGAAGGCCAGATGGTGACGGCCGGTGAGTTTTCCCAGCGCTGCCCGGCTGTCGGCGCTGGAGATGAACAGCTCATCGGACCAGAAATAATCCTTGCCAGTCCCGCCGATCGGCACGCCGAGCACCTGCAAGATCGCCTCGTAGAAACGCCGGCTGGCGGCGAGATCCCTTACCACCAGCTGGATGTGGTCGATGAGCCGGCCGCGATGCAGTTCCTGGGTTTCCACGAAAATTCCTCCTGGCAATGTTGCAAATCTAAATTCGCTTGGGGCGCCGTCAATGCGGGCGGGCGCAGGCTACTGACAGCCGCTGCCTTCCGGCGTCGCCGCCGAAAATCCCGTCCTCGGTCCTTTGCAAATGAAAAGCCCGCCGGAGAGGGGAAACCGGCGGGCTTTGGAAGGCCTCGTTGACCAGGCCTTCGGATGTCTGCGGGGGATCAGACACCTAGGAACACCTGTCGGCTGAAGAGGTTCCACGCCGATCTCTTTCGGGAGAAATTCTCCTGACGGGAACTTTCCGGTCAAACCGGAGTTTCGTGCCGCGGCGGGAGGAATCACGATTGGATTGTTTTCAGAGACTGGAAGCGCTTATCGACAGCGCCGGGGCCGGCGACGTCGAGGAGGCAAACGCCTTGCTGCGGCGCTTCAAGGGCAAGTCGCAGGCGGTCGCCACGGCAATCGACGAGTTCATGCTCGACTTCGTGACATTGGTCTTCGTCGTCGAGACCGGCGAGGAAGATTTTGAAAAACCGCTCCGCAAACTAGCGCGCACCAGGCTTGCGATACTCAGGCACCTGGTCACCGTGACGGCGTAGAAATGCCGCCTTCCGTGACCGGCCTACCGCTTCAGCAGCGCCGCCAGCCGTGGAATGCCCTCGGTCACGGCGCGGCGGTCGGCCAGCGTGAAGGACAGCCGTAGCGTGTTGCGCCCGGTGCCATCGGCGTAAAAAGCGTTGCCGGGCACGAAGGCGACGCGTGCCTCCTTCACCGACCGCGCCAGGAGTTCGGTGGCATCGGACCCTTCGGGCAAAGTCGCCCAGACGAACATGCCGCCTTCCGGGCGGCTCCAGGTCACGCCCTCCGGCATGTTGGCTTCGAGCGCGCCGAGCAGCCCGTCACGGCGCTCGCGATAGGCGCCGATAAGTTTGTCGACCTGGCCGTCGAACACGGATTCGGCGACGCGGTGCATGACCAGCTGGTTGATCGACGGGCTGTGCAGGTCGGACGCCTGCTTCATCAGCACCAGTTTTTCCACCACATGGCGCGGGGCGCACACCCAGCCAACGCGCATGCCCGGCGACAGGATTTTCGAGAACGAGCCGCAATAGAGCGTGCGCGCCTTGTCGATAGAGCCGCAGCGCGCGCAATCGAGCGCCAGGATCGGCGGCACGCCCTCGCCGTCATAGCGCAGCGCCCGGTAGGCGGCGTCCTCGATGACGGCGATGTCGAGTTCGCCGGCAAGATCGAGCACCGCTTCGCGCTGCGTCCTGTCCAGCGTGTTGCCGGTCGGGTTGGCGAAGTCGGGCACCAGGTAGGCGAACTTGACCTTGCCGCCATTTGCGGCCGCCGCCGCGCGATAGGCGTCCGGCGTCATGTTGCCGCCTTCCGGCCGCAGCCGGTCATAGCGCGGCTCATAGGCGTTGAACGCCTGCAGCGCGCCGAGATAGGTCGGCCATGTCACCAGCGCCGTGTCGCCCGGCGACAGGAACAGCTTGCCCAGATAATCCAGCGCCTGCTGCGAGCCGGAGGTGATGAAGATGTTGGCCTCGTCGCAGGCGACGCCGAGCTTGCCCATCTGCCCGGCGATCCAGCGCCGCAACGGCAGATAACCTTCCGACACCTGGTATTGCAGTGCCGCGCCCGCCTCCGCACCGCCCAGCACCTCGGCATAGGCATCGCGGATGGCCTCGGCCGGAAACAGCGCCGGATCGGGAATGCCGCCGGCGAAGGAGATGATGTCCGGCTGGTCGAGCAGCTTCAAGAGTTCGCGGATTTCGGAGGCCTTCATGCGCGACGAGCGCGAAGCCAACAGGTTCAAAAGGGTCAAGTCACGCCTCCCCAGACGATTTTCATATAGGTCAATGTAGCTGACCTATATCCGCTTTGTCAGGCAATTTGAATAGTGCCTGAAAGCCTTCCGCTATACGCCAGTCGCCGCAGGGGCGGAACGGATGCGCCTAAAGGCCCTTCTTGTAACCAATATGGCTGCCGGTGAAGCCGAGGTTTTCATAGAAGCGGTGCGCATCCGCCCGCCCCTTGTCGGTGGTCAGTTGCACGAGGCCGCAGCCGCGCGCCCGGCACTGGTCGATCGCCCATTCCAACATTAGCCGGCCAATGCCACCCGAGCGCCGATGGCCGGCGACGCGAACCGCCTCGATCTGCCCGCGCCAGGCGCCCTTGCGCGACAGCCCGGCAAGGAAGGTGACCTGCAACGTGCCGATCACCTCGGCTCCGTCCACGGCCACCGCCAGCAGCTGGTTGGGATCGACATCGATGGCGTTGAAGGCATCGAGATAGCCAGGCGCCAGCGGCAACGAGGCATCCTCGCGGGCCGCGCCTAGCGGATCGTCGGCCAGCATGGCGACGATTGCCGGCAGGTCGGAGGCTTGCGCCTTGCGGAAGGTGATCATGGCGCCGGGATAGCGCGGGGCAGTGGCGGCGGCAAGGCGGCTTTCCTTCCCCCCTTGTGGGGGAAGGTGGATCGGCGCGCAGCGCCGAGACGGATGAGGGGTGTTCCAGCGGAGTGAGGCGTCGGCACTCCCTGGAACACCCCTCATCCGACCTCGCTTCGCGAGGCCACCTTCTCCCGCAAGGGGAGAAGGAAGAGGCGCTAGTTACTCCTCGCCCTCATACACCCTTTGCGCCTTTATCAGCGCCTGATCCAGCCTCTCGCCCTCGGCGTATCCAGCCAGGTTCCGCGGCCGCTCTATGCCGGGCAGCAGCCTCGGACACGGCTCGGCCGCGCCGATCACCGTCCGCACCGGGATGACGCCGGCCCACACCGGATGGCCATAGTCCTCCTCGTCGTCGCCGACGCCCTTGGCGCGCACTTTGGCTGACGCCTCCTCGATGCGCATGCCGATCACCATCGTCGCCTTGGCTTCCCGCGCCGAGATCGGCCGCAAGGTTTCGCTGCGGCCGGGATAGAAGCGGTCGACGACGCCGGCCAGCGCCTTCATCTTTTCCTCCGGCTCATCAACAATCCGCGCGGTGCCAAAGCACATCGCCGAGCGGTAGTTGGCGGAATGGTTGAAGCCGGTGCGCGCCAGCACCAGTCCGTCGAGATGCGACACGGTGAGACAGGCCGGCGTGCCGCCGCGAAGCTGGCGCAGCATGCGGCTGGCCGATGAGCCGTGCCAGTAGAGCATGTCGCCCTCGCGCCAGTGAATGGTGGGCGTGCAATAGGGCTGGCCGTCGAACGTGTAGGCGACGTGGCAGAGCAGCCCGGCATCCAGCACCGCGAAGACGGCCGCATGGTCGTAGCTGCCGCGCTCATGCAGGCGCTTGACCCGATTGCGGCTGGTGGTCGGAAAGCTGGCGGAGACGTCGTTCACGGCTTGCATCCTCGGCTGTTGTCTGCCAACCATGCGCCATGGCATTGGTCGATAAAAGAACCAATCAGGGAGATAAAATTCAGACCAATCCGCCGGATTGGTCGGCGCTGATCCCGGTCCTGCCGGGCGACGGCCCGCGCAGCCGCGAGCTTTACGCCGCACTCAGGCGGCTGATCGAGACCGGCGCGCTGGCCGCCGGCGCCAAGCTGCCGACCACCCGCGACCTTGCGCAACGTTTCGGCCTGTCGCGTTCGGCGGCGGTCGCCTGTTTCGAAATGCTGATCTCGGAAGGCTTTGCAGTGGCCAAGGTCGGCGCCGGCACCTTCGTCGCGCCCGACGTGCCATATCTGCCGACGACGCTGGCCAAGGCGCGCCCGCCGGAGATTGACGCCGCCACTTCGCTGCCTTGCGGCCTTGGCGTGGCGGTGTCCGACCCGCGCACGCTGAACCTGTTCCGCATCCTGCTGTCGCGCCACCTCGCCCGCCCCGGCCCCGAACATTTCCGCTATGGCGATCCGCGCGGCGGCCTTCCGCTGCGCAGCGCGATTGCCACCTATCTCAGGACCGCGCGCGGCGTGCGCTGCGACGCCGGCCAGATCCTGCTGACCTCGGGCACGCAGCAGGGGCTGGACCTTCTGGCGCGCGCGGCACTTCGCCCCGGCGATGCCGTGTGGCTGGAAAACCCCTGCTATCCCATGGCGCATGCCGTGCTGGCCGGCAGCGGCGCCAGCATCGTCGCCGTGCCGGTCGATGCCGAAGGGCTCGATCCCGAGATCGGCGAACGTCTCTGCCCAAAGGCACGCGCGGCCTATGTCACGCCCTCGCACCAATATCCGCTCGGCGTGACGATGACGATGCGCCGTCGCCTCGCCTTGCTCGACTGGGCGCGGCGCAACGATGCCTGGATCATCGAGGACGACTATGACAGCGAGTTCCGCTATGCCGGCCCGCCGCTGACCTCGCTGCAGGGCATGGATGGCGCGGGCCGCGTCGCCTATCTCGGCACCTTCTCCAAGGTCCTCTTCCCCGGCCTGCGCATCGGCTATGTCGTGGTGCCGGAACCGCTGCTCGATGCCGTCATGGCGATCAGGGCGCGGTCGGACCGTTACCCTTCGACCCTGGCCGAAGGCGCGCTGACCGACCTGTTGAACGAAGGCCACTTCGCCGCGCATCTCAGGCGCGTGCGCCGCCGCGTGCAAGCCGCGCGCGACGTGCTGGCGGCGGGCCTGCAGGCGCATTGCGGCGACAGGCTCGATGTGACGGTGCCCGAACAGGGGCTGCACCTGATGGCGATGCTCAGGGGCAACGGGCCGGACACGGCGATCGTCGAGGCGGCGAAGGCGGTGGGCGTCGGCGCGCGAGCGCTGTCCGCGATGTTCATCGACGGCGCGCCGAAGCATGGGCTGGTGCTGGGTTTTTCCGGGTTTTCGGATGAGGAGTTGACGGGAGCGACGGCGAGGCTGGGCGGGGTGATGCGGCATTGAGTGATAACAGGCGAGCACAGTGCTGCCCCTCATCCGCCTGCCGGCACCTTCTCCCCGTATAGTGACGGGGAGAAGGATGCTGTCACGGCCCTACGCGCCTTTTCAGCAACGCCGACAATTTGGCGAAATCATTCGTCGGAGCGTCTTTCTCCCCGTCTCTATACGGGGAGAAATGTCCGGCAGGACAATGAGGGGCGGCGCAACCCTTTGAGGTTTAATCCGCATCAGCGGCAGGCTTCGCCTTCCCGCACTGCGCCAGCACCTTGCCGATGGCCCCCTTCGAACCCTTCAGCGGAAAACTGCTCGAACCATATTTGGCCGAACTGACCGTCACATCCCCCTTCCCCCGCAGCAGATCGAGCAGCGGATCGGCTTTGGCCAGGTCCACCACGAAGTAATTGTACATGGCCTCCAGCTGCAGCGTTTTGGTCACCGTCTTGCCGTCGGCCTTGAAGTCGAACGCGCCGCTGATGCCGGGCTCGAGTTGCTGGCCGCTGGCACCGAGGTCTAAGCTCAGCACCGGCTTGTCGAAACAGGCCAGCATCAGATGCGCGTCGCCTTTTGGTCCGCCGCAGACCGAGGCGGTCAGCACGCTGCCGCCCTCGTCCTCCTCCATCTTCGCGCCCCAGCCGCTGCACGACGCGGCAAAAGCCGGCTGCGCGGCCTGCAGCATAGCCACGGCACCGGCGACGACGAGATATCCAGCTCTCATGAGTTCCCCCTGACAATTGCGGCGTCCGCCGGCAGCATATAGGAAAAGCGAGCCGGTGGCATTGCCCGTTGTGGCAAGGTCGGTCCCGCCTTGGAGAGCGTTGTGTTGAGAGTTCGCCTGTGTCTTCTGCTGGCCGCACTGGTGGCCTTGCCTGTCACCGCCCATGCGCAGTGGAAGCCGGTCGAGAAGGTCGAGACCTACGCCATTTCGGGCCAGTCCGGGCCGGAACTCTATCGCTCGATCGGCGAGAACGGGCCGAATGTCGGCGTCGCCCGCGCCATCGCCCACACCAATTTCAAGCTGACCTGGACCAGGGACTATCAGGCGCGGGCCGGAGCCTGCGTGCTGGTGTCGGCCAAGCCGAAGCTGATCATCACCTACACCTTGCCCAGCCCCTCCGCGCCGCTGCCGCCTGCCATCCAGAAGAACTGGGAGGTTTTCCTCGCCGGCGTCAGCGCCCATGAGAAGGTGCATGGCGCCACCATTGTCGACATGGTGCGCAAGATCGAGGCTGCGACCGTCGGCCTGACGGTCGCCGACGACGCCAAATGCAGCAAGATCCGCGCCGAGATGACCAAGCGCCTGTCCGCGCTCTCGCAGGCGCAGCGCCAGGCCAGCCGCGATTTCGACCGTGTCGAACTCGGCCCGGGCGGCAATCTGCAGAAGCTTATCCTTGCCTTGGTGAATGGCGGCTGAGCGCCCTCAAGCCTCGCAAACCAGACCGTCGAGAAGTTTGAGACCTTCCGGCCAGTCGCCCAGGCCGCTTTCAGCATTGATGTGGCCGAACGGCCCGATCACGGCCAGGCGGCTGCCCCATTGCGTCGCCCGCGCCTCGGCATACTCCTGCGAGCCATAGGGGTCGTTGGTGCTGGTTACCACCAGCGAGGCAAAGCGCAGCCTGCCCTGCGGAATCCGCGCGAAGGCCATGCCATATCCGGGAAAGACCGCCGACGCCGGATCGGGAACGCCGACCAGCAAGGCCGCCTTCACGGGCCTTTGCGAAATCTTCTGCCAATGCGCGACAAGCAGGCAGGACAGGCTGTGCGCGACCAAGACAGGTGGCTCGGGCGCCGCGATCACGGCAGCCTCCAGCGCCGCCAGCCAGTCGGTGAAATCGGGCAGGTCCCAGCTTGAGGGCTGGAAGCGCCGCATCGCCGGATCGGCGCGTTCCCAGCGCGATTGCCAATGTGCCGGGCCGGAACCGCCGCTGCCCGGCAGGATGATGAAATACGTCATGTCGCCTTGCTCCTATCGATCACAGCTGCATGGTGGCGGCTTGCGCTGGCATCGGGAATGGGAAATCATCGGAAAAGTCATATCCTCGCCGATGGATTCAAGGTGACCATGAAGACCAGCGATGAGCGCGCGCCGCTCGACCCGACCGACATCGCCATCATCGAGGCCATGCAGGAGAACGGCCGCATCGGCATATCCGAGCTCGGCCGCCGGGTCGGCCTGTCGCAGCCTGGAACCTCCGAGCGCGTGAAACGGCTGGAGGAGCGCGGCGTCATTGCCGGCTACACCGCGGTGATCGATCCGGCGGCCCTTGGCCTCGGCATGATGGCCATCATCCGCGTGCGCACCACGCATGAACACATCCGTCCCTGCCTGAAGCAGTTCGCCGAAATGCCCGAGATTACCGAGGTGCACCGCCTGACCGGCGAGGACTGCTTCATCCTGAAAGTGGTGGTGCCCTCGCCCGCCCACCTTGAAACCATCGTCGACGCCGTGGCGCGCCATGGCGCGGTCACCACGGCGCTGGTGCTGCGCAGCGAGACGCCGAAGCCGATCGGCCGCGAGCTGATCCGCGCGAACACGGTTTCGTGAGGGCCGAACCGGTCATCAATCCGTTGCAGTGCGAACCTAACTGCTGAGCGAAATGGACATGGAATTCATGACGACAGGACGAGGCAAACGCCTGATGATCGCGGCCGCCGCCGCATCGTTGTTCGGCCTTGCCATCGCTTTGCCGGCAAGCCTTGTCCGCGCCGCACCAGGCAGCGTCCATCCCGGCCCGCTATCGCGCGCCGATGCCTTCGCCAGAGCCGAGGCGCTGACCGCGCTTGGCCGCAAAATGTTCTTCGATCCCGCTCTCTCGGCCTCCGGCAGACAGGCCTGCTCGTCCTGCCATGACCCGCGCCATGCCTTCGGTCCGACGTCTGCGGCACCCGTCGAGATGGGCGGTCCAAACCTCGACCGGCCGGGCGTGCGCGCCGTGCCGTCGCTGCGCTATCTCCAGGCGGCGCCTGCCTTCACCGAGCATTTCTACGATTCCGAGGACGAGGGCGACGAGAGCGTCGACAATGGCCCGACCGGCGGCCTGACCTGGGACGGTCGCGCCGACCATGGCAAGGACCAGGCGAAAATTCCCCTGCTCTCGCCCTTCGAGATGGCCAACAAGGATGAGGCCGCCGTCGCCGCCGCCTTGCGCAAGGCCGCCTATGCCGGCGACTTCAAGGCGGCCTTCGGCGACGACGTGTTCGACCGCGCGCGCGATGCCTTCGACGCCGCCGCCGAGGCGCTCAGCACCTTCGAGCAGAGCGCTGCCGATTTCTATCCCTATTCCAGCCGCTACGACGCCTTCCTCGCCGGCAAGGCGCAACTGACAGCGCAGGAATTGCGCGGCCGCGCGCTGTTCGAGGACGAGACCAAAGGCAATTGCGCCAGCTGCCATCTCAGCGAACCGGCCAATGACGGCGAGCCGCCGCAATTCACCGATTTCGGCCTGATCGCCATCGCCGTGCCGCGCAATGCCGCCATTCCGGCCAATGCCGACCCGGCCTATGCCGATCTCGGCCTGTGCGGCCCGCTGCGCACCGACTTCAAGGCGCGGACGGAATATTGCGGCCTGTTCAGGACGCCGACCCTGCGCAACGTCGCGCTGCGCAAGAGCTTCTTTCACAATGGCGCCTTCCACACGCTGCGCGACGCGGTCGCCTTCTACGCCAGCCGCGACACCGATCCCGGCCATTGGTACCCCAGGAATGCCGACGGCACGGTCAGGAAATATGACAATCTGCCAAAGGCTTACTGGGGAAACTTGAATCAGGATCCGCCCTTCGACGGCAAAAAGCCCGGCGACAGACCGGCGCTCAACGACGCCGAGATCGACGACATCGTCGCCTTCCTGGGCACGCTCACCGACGCCGACCAGCGGGCGGGGCCAGCGAACTGAACCGCCTTGCCCGGTTTGGCCTGTACGCCGGTGAAAAGAAGGTGCCTCGATCTTGCCGGATTGGATGCGCCGCAACGCCTGGGACCGCTAAAGAAAGACACATCCCATTAGCGCTTCCTAAACCGCCTTGCGATATTCCTCGTCACTCGATGGTGGGACGCAGATGAACGCATTCAGGCGAGCGGCCGGATTTGTTGTGATCCTGTTGACCGGGGCGGCGACGCTGGCGGCGTTGCACATCGATGCCCAGCGAAACTTCGCGCTGGCCAAGGAGCGCTACGTCGAGAACTCCCAGGCAGCTTCCAGAGCGGCCGCCAAGACCGTCGAAGACGCCTTGCGGGCCGTCTACGAGAATGTGCGCACCCTGAGCTATCTGCCGAGCGTGCGTAACCTCGACCGGCATGGCACGAACCTTGGCGATGAGGGACGCGCGACGATCCAGCAGATCTACAACAACCTCGCCAACAACGTCTCGATTTCCGAGGTTTACTTCCTGCCGCTGGATTTCGATCCGGACCGCTTCGATGCCGCGACCGGCAAACTGGAGGAGCCGATCCTCCAGTTCGACCAGTTGATCGTGAATGCCAAGGCGAGATCCGATGCAGCAGGCGGCGCCGAACACGCGAAGCTGGACGAGAATGCCCTGACCCGCCCGCCGGAAGAGGTCGAGACTTATGAATACCACGAGCTGGCCAAACAACTCGCCTGGCTGAAGACGAACTATCCGAATTCGAGCGCCATCGACGGGTTGAACGTGCCGATCATCGGCACGAAGGAGCTCATCACCTGCGACAACACCGATTTCATCCACACCGGCAATGATGCCGACCGCTCAGGCTTCATCCTTTCGGTCCCTGTCTTCGGCCAGGATGGCAGCCTGCGCGGCTCCGTTTCGGCGATCATGCTTACCTCGGCGCTGCGGAAACTATTGCCGGGCAGTGACTATGTCATCGTCAATTCAGGCTACGGCTTTGAATCCGACCAGCACAAGATGTCGACAGCCCTGGCGGCGGATTCCCGTGCCTTCACGGCGGCCGACCCCAATCTGATCTATTCCGAAGTCATCCCGCTCTCGCTCAACGATCCCAGGAGCGCATGGCGTCTTTGGGCCGGGTTCCCCAACAGCCGCTTCGACGACAACCTGGACGTCCAGTCCGTGCGTGAATTCGAGTTGGCCGGTTATGCGGCGGTCGCGGTGGTCACGCTGCTGGCGCTGGCCTGCTGGTACGCGATCGGGCGCACGATGACGATGCAGGTCGAGGCCGCCGAGACCCTTGAGCGTCGGGTCGAGCAACGCACCGCCCAGATTCAGCATCTCGCCACGCACGATATTCTCACCGGCCTGCCCAACCGGGGCCTCCTGGCCGACACGATGGACGAGGCATTGCGAAGCCTCAGGGACGACGAGAAGCTGGCCGTCCATTGCGTCGATCTCGACCGTTTCAAGCCGGTCAACGACACGCTCGGCCATCCGGTCGGCGACGAGCTGCTCGGGGCGGTAGCGAAGCGGTTGAAACACCATGCCGGCGAAACCGCCATGGTGGCCAGAATTGGCGGGGACGAGTTCGTCATCCTTCAGCTCCTGCTCGACGGCAATGACGAGGCCGGCGTGCTGGCAAGCCGTGTCATTCATGCCCTGTCCGACGAATTCTCCATCCAGGGCCACAAGATCAACATCGGCGGCAGCATCGGCATCGCCGTCTTCCCCGACGACGGGCAAAATTCGGAAACCCTTATCCGCAATGCCGACCTTGCCTTGTACAAGGCCAAGATGGAAGGCCGCGGCACCTGCAGGTCGTTCGAGCCGGGAATGGACGCGAGACTGCAGGAGCGGCGCCAACTCGAATCCGAACTGTCGCTCGGCGTGAAGAAGGAACAGTTCGTCCTGCATTATCAACCGCTGCACGACGCAAAGACCTCGCAGCTCACCGGCTTCGAAGCGCTGGTGCGATGGAACCATCCGCGCCTCGGCCTGCTGGCGCCGTCGGAGTTCGTCCAATTGGCCGAGGAGACAGGCGCCATCGACGCGCTTGGCGAGTGGATCTTGCGGCGTGCCTGCGCCGACGCCGCGAAATGGCCCCAGCCCGTCAAGGTTGCGGTCAATCTTTCGCCGGCCCAGTTCAAACAGCAGGGGCTGTCGCTTCAGGTTGCCGCGGCGCTCGCCGCGTCAGGCCTGCTGCCGTCACGGCTCGAACTGGAGATCACCGAGTCGGTGCTGTTGGCCAACAACGAAAACACTCTGAACACGCTGTACAGCCTGCGCGACCTCGGCATCTCCATCGCCATGGATGATTTCGGCACCGGCTATTCCTCGCTGAGCTATCTCAGGTCGTTCCCGTTCAACCGCATCAAGATCGACCGCAGCTTCGTCAGCCTGATGTGCGAGAGCAATGAAAGCCGGGCGATCGTCAAGGCCGTCGCCGAACTCGGCACCACACTTGGCATGACGACGACCGCCGAAGGCGTCGAGACCGAGGACCAGTACAGGCTGGTCAAGGAGAATGGCTGCACGGATGTCCAGGGCTGGTATTTTGGCCGCCCTATGCCGGTCTCCGAGCTTCATGCGCTTTTCGACCAGCCGGAAGCCCTGACCGCGTAATCTGCCAGACGGCACGATGGCGAAATCGGCAGCGGCCCCTAGCTCCGCCAGGCCGCCAGATCGGTCAGGATCCGCGCCTTGAGCGCCGGGTCGGCATAGCTCGCCTGCACCGATGTCGCGGCGAGCTGGCGGATGGTTTCGTCGTCCCAGGCGAAAGCCTCGGCACAGGCCGCGTAGGAGGCTTCGAGCGTGGTGCCGAGCAGCGACGGATCGTCGGTGTTGATCGAGACCGGGACACCGGCCTTGCGCAAGGCATCGATCGGATGTTGCGCAAGCGAGGGATAGACGCCGAGCGCCAGATTGGAGACCGGACAGATGCCCAGCGGAATCTGCCTCTGCGCCAGCAAGTCGATGAGTTCCGGGTCCTCGATCGCCCGCACGCCGTGGTCGATGCGGTCGGCGCCCAGCAGGTCGATGGCGTCGCGAACACCTTCCGGGCCGCTCGACTCGCCGGCATGGACGGTGCGCCGCAAACCCGCCGCGCCGGCCCGGCGAAACGCCTCGGCAAAGCGCGGGCCGGTGCGGCCGGCAGCCGCTTCGTTGCCGTCGATCGACAGGGCGACGACACGCCTGTGCCTGATCCCGCCCAGCAACTCCACCAGCTCGATCGCCTCCGCCGCCGACTGGGTGCGCAGAAGGCTGACGCAAAGCCCGACCGGCGGGTGCCCATCCTGTTCGGCGGCCGCGAAACCCGCATCGAACGCGTCGATCATCCCCGCAACGTCCGTGTGCCAGTGCGGCCAGTGCGTCGGATTGACGATGACGTCGGCGTAGCGCACGCCGCTTCGGCCCATGCGCTGCGCGAACTTGTAGGCCGCGATGGCGAGCTGCTCGCGCGTACGAAAAGTCCCGCACAACCAGTCGAGCATCTCGAGGAAGCTCTTGAGATCATGGGCTTCGAAAAGCCTGTCGCGTGGCGCGCGCAGCGGAATGCCGGCTTGCTGGCAGTTCCTGATCACATCGTCGGCCTCGAAACAGCCCTCGATGTGGATGTGCACTTCGGCTTTCGGCAGTCCGATGAAATCGGTCAATGACGCCTCCCCCTCTTGGCCGGAATCATCAAACCATGAAACGGCTGGTGCCGGCTTCAAGAAATGATTGAAAGAATTGCGCATCGGCCGCGAGAATGGCCGCACCTCCCCGAACCTCGTTCCTCGCCCACTTCCCTGGAGGCGAGGAACCCAAGCCCGGTCGACGCCTCACAGCGCCCGGATAACACCGCCATCGACGCGGATGTTCTGGCCGGTGATATAGCTCGCCCCCTCGGACGCCAGGAACGCAATCGTCGCGGCGACCTCCTCCATCGTGCCGTAGCGCTGCATCGGCACGTTGTCGCGGCGCTCTTCGACGGTCGGCAGGCTGTCGATCCAGCCGGGCAGCACATTGTTCATGCGCACATTGTCTGATGCATAAGTGTTGGCGAAGATCTTGGTGTAGGCGGTCACTCCGGCGCGGAACACGGCCGAAGTCGGGAACATCGCGTTCGGCTCGGCGACCCAGGCCGTCGAGATGTTGATGATGGCGCCGCCCTTCTGCTTGACCATTTGCGGAGCCACGATGCGCACCGGCCGGATGACGTTCATCAGATAGACATCCATGCCGGTGCGCCACTGCTCGTCCGTGATCTCCAGGATCGGCGCGCGCGGCCCGTGGCCGCCGCTGTTGACCAGCACGTCGATGCGGCCAAAATGCTCCAGCGTCAGGTCGGCGAGGCGCTGCAGGTCGTCATTCGACTGGTTGGAGCCGGTGACGCCGAGCCCGCCCAACTCGTTGGCCAGCGCCTCGCCCTTGCCCGAGGAGGACAGGATGGCGACCTTGAACCCATCCGCCGCCAGGCGCTTGGCCGCCGCCGCCCCCATGCCGCTGCCACCGGCCACGACGACAGCCACTTTTTCTACACTCATTGGATTTTCCTCTCAGGGTTGGCGGGCACCGCAACCGGTGTTTTCGGGATTTGAACGGTGATATAGCTGGTTCTGCCGCTCGGTTCGAACCAGAATGCCTGAAATCAACCAGTAGAAAAACTCCTGCATGCCTGAAGCCTTCCTGAGCCTGCCGCCGCTGAATGCGTTGCGCGCCTTCGAGGCATCGGCGCGCCATCTCAACTTCCGCGTCGCCGCCGAGGAGTTGAACGTGACCCAAGGCGCGGTGGCCCAGCACATTCGCGGCCTGGAGACCCATCTCGGCACGAAACTGTTCGAGCGGCTGCCGCGCGGCCTGGCGCTGACCGATCAGGGCCGCGCCTATGTGCCCAACATCCGCCGCGCCTTCGACCTGATCTCGGAGGCAACCTTGCTGCTGCGTCCCGCGCCGGCACGCCTGACGATCAGCGTGACGCCGAGTTTCGCCACCAAATGGCTGATCCCAAGGCTGCAGGATTTCATGGCCGACAATCCGCTGGTCGACCTGCGTGTGCTGGCCAGCGAGAGCCTGTCGAGTTTCCAGGCCGACGGCGTCGACATCGCCGTGCGGCAAGGCCGCCCGCCTTTCGGCGCCGGCTTGATCGTCGACCTGTTGTTTCCCCAGCAGATCGTCGCAATCTGCAGCCCGGCCCTGCTGCCGGCCGGCGCAACCGAAATCGCCGCGGCCGAAATCCAGCATCACGTGCTGCTGCACGACGCGCACAATCTGTGGCCCGAATTCATGGAAAAGGCAGTCGGCCTGAAGATGACGGCCGAGCTCAAGCGCATGCGCTTCAACCAGACCAGCCTCGCCATCGACGCGGCCATCGCCGGCCAGGGCATAGCACTGGCCAGCCGCTTCCTCGTCGCCGCCGACCTCGCCGCCGGCCGCCTGGTCCAGCCGGTGAGCGGCGAAATGCGCGGCACGCAGGATTTTCATGTCGTGATGCCGCGAAAGCAGCGCCACCCCGAACCGACACAGGCCGTGCGGCAATGGCTGCTGGACGCGGGGGAACGGCCGCCGGTCTAGGGCGTGTACTCACTTAGCAGCTTGCCGACCGCGGAAGAGCGGACGTTGCCCGAGGTCGCGGAAGGGTCAACAGCAGAAGTTCCGTGATACGTTTGATGGAGAGCCCGTTCGTGCTATTGCAGTGCACCACCTCTTCGCTTCCATTCAGTCCGGGGCGGACCATCCATGACGCGCGTTGCTCGAGTCGATTTGCCGCAACATTCCGCGCTTAGGCCTCTCTATGCCGAGGCAGGCTTCGCTGACGCATTCGCGATCGATCTGCCGAGCCATGCGACGGGCGACGCCGAACGCCTCGCCGCCCATATGCTGATGGGTCAGGCGCGGTGGGTTGGCTGGCTGATAGCTCTCAGGGACACTTTGGTTGCGGGGTTTGGTCTTAAGACATCGTCTGAGTTGCGCGATGACGTTGCGACCGACAGGATTGATTTCTTTCGGGTCTACGATCGGCGGCGTCATGAGATTATTCTTGGCGAGGATGATCGCCATCTCGACTTCCGTTTGTCCGTCTTGGTTGAAGAGTCCGCTTTGTGCCGCCGGCTTGTCGCCACAACGGTCGTGACCTTCAATCATTTGGGAGGGCGGGCCTATATCGCGGGAATTGCGCCTTTCCATCGCCTGATCGTAAAATCGTCCTTGCGTCGAGCCGAGCGATCGGGCTGGCCAGCCGAGCTGTGAGGTCGCGCCGCCGGCCGGACCAGATTCGCTACGTCTGCTTTCGGGCGTATGGCGTCCAGGCTACGGTTCGGCGCCAATAAGTCCACGTCCTAGATCGGCAGCAACGCGTCCGGCTTCACATTGGCGATCGAGGCGTAGGTGTGCGTCTCCCTGACGCCGGGCAGCGGCAGGATCACCCGCTGCAGGAAATCCTGGAACATCGCCATGTCGGCGATGCGCGCCTTGACCAGATAATCGAAGCCGCCGACCACCATGTGGCATTCGATGATCTCGGGCGCCCGCATGACCGCCTCGGCGAAACGGTCGAAGACATGCGGCGCCGTATGATCGAGCCGCACTTCGATGAAGACGAGTTGTGCCTGCCCGATCCGGGCCGGGTCGAGAACGGCCCGAACCGCCCGGATGAAGCCTTCGGCGAACAGCCGCTTGATGCGTTGCGCCGCCCCGGTCGGCGACAGGCCGACGCGGCGGGCCAGATCGAGCGTCGTGCGACGGCCATCCTCCTGCAGCAAGCGCAACAGCGAGCGGTCGATGCGGTCGAGATCGTCCATTTGAATTCACACTTTCTGACCACAGATAGCGCGATTATCACGCAAAAATCGCGAAAACAGCATATTTCATCGCACTATCGAGTGGCAATACCGTTGGCGGGCAACGCAACCCGACCAAGGCAAATCCCATGACATCGACCATACGGACCTCCCGCAATGCCCTTACCAAGGGCGACACGGCCGTGCTCATCCTGAGCGAAGGCGAGGTGAGAACATGCATCGACCTGCGTCGGCTTCTCGAGGCGTTGGCGGAGGGCTTCAAGGCATTGTCCCGCGGCGAGATCGTCAATCCGGCGCGGCCACAGCTCGACATTCCGCGGGCCGGCTATTCGCTGGCGATGCCGGCCTGGATGGCGGGCATGCACCTGTCCGTGAAGATCGTCAACGTCTTCGAAGGCAACATAGCCCGGGCGATCCCCAGCCATCTCGCCACCATCCATCTGTTCGACCCGGAAACGGGCATGCCGGTCTGTGTCATGGACGGCACCTATATCACCGCCGTGCGCACCTCCGGCTCCGCCGTGCTCTCGGTGCGGGAACTGGCCCGCCGCGACGCCAGGGTCGCGACGGTGGTCGGCGCCGGCGTGCAGGCCGGCCAGCACTTGCACCTTCTGCCGCTGGTGCGGGACTTCACCGAGATCCGCGTCGCCTCGAAGGAGTTCGCGGACGCGCGGGCGCTGGCAGCGCAGCATCCGGGCGTCGTCGCCGTCAGCGATCTCGAGGCAGCGGTGCGCTCGTCCGATGTCGTGTGCCTGGCAACGCATTCCTACCAGCCGGTGATCTCGGCCGAATGGCTGCGCCCCGGCACGCATGTCTCGTCGGTGGGCGTGGCACCACCCGGCGGCGAGCTGCCGGTCGAGCTTGTCGGCCGGGCCAGCCTGTTCGTCGAGACCAGGGACGCCTTCGCGCCTACTCCGGTCGGCTCTTGCGAACTCGATGGCATCGATCCGCAAACCGGAACCGAGCTTGGCGAGATGCTGCTTGGACTGCGGCCGGGAAGGATAAGCGCCGACCAGATCACCGTCTACAAGGCCATGGGTGTCGCCATGGAGGATCTGGTGGCGGCGGATCTCGCTTATCGCGAGGCGGTGCGGCGAGGACTGGGGCGGATTGTGACCTTGTAGAGGACGCTGTCGATCGTCGGAGCCGGCGCTGCCCTCATTGCCCCGCCGGCCATTTCTCCCCCCGTAGAACGGGAAGAAATGGTTGCGCGAACGACCGAGGGAAAGTCGCGCCGTTTGACTGGATACGAAATCATTTTTACGACTGCTGGATGCAGTCGAATCCTCCTAGAAAAATCGTCGTCATCGGTGGCGGCATTGCCGGCCTGTCGCTTGCGGCGGCCGTGCGGGATTGGGCCTCCGTTACCGTCCTCGAGCGCGAGCCGCATCTTGGCTACCACGCCAGCGGCCGCTCCGCCGCTTTGTTCACCGAGACCTACGGCAACCGGCTGGTGCGCGCGCTGACGCTGGCCAGCCGGCAGCAAATCGTCGAGGGCGGCTTCGTCGCCCATCGGCGCGGCGCGCTGCATGTCGGCTGGAAAGGCGACGGCGCCGCGATCGACAAGCTGGCCGATGAATTGCAGGCGCTGGTGCCCAGCGTGCGTCGCCTGTCGGCGGCCGAGCTCCACGCGCTGGTTCCCGCCATCGCCACTGAAGCCACCTGCGGCGGCGTCTATGAGCCGGACGCCGTGGATATCGACACCGGCAAGATGCTGGCGGCCTGCGCCTCGGCGCTGAAGGCCGGCGGCGGCGCAATTCGCACCGGCGAGGAGGTGCGCGCCATTTCGCCCGGCGGCGGCGGCCTGCGCGTGCAGACAAGCGCCGGTGTCTATCCGGCCGACATCGTCGTCAACGCCGCCGGCGCCTGGGTCGATGTCGTCGCTGGCTTGGCTGGGCTCTCCGGCCTCGGCTTCCAGCCGAAACGCCGCACCGCTTTCCTGTTCGATGCGCCCGCCGGCACCGACATCGCCAGCTGGCCGCTGGTGGTCGACCTGCACGAACAATTCTACTTCAAGCCCGATGCCGGCAGGCTGATCGGCTCGCTCGCCGACGAGACCGATTCCGAGCCTTGCGACGCCTGGCCGGAAGACATCGATGTCGCCATCGCCGTCGACCGCATCGAGCAGGCGACGTCGATGCGCATCGGCCGTCCGTCGACGCCATGGGCGGGCCTGCGCACCTTCGCGCCGGACCGCACGCCGGTCGCCGGCTTCGACCCCCGCCTGCCTGGCTTCTTCTGGCTCGGCGGCCAGGGCGGCTATGGTTTCCAGGTGTCGCTGACCTTGGCCAGGCTGGGCGCGGCGCTGATGCGCGGCGAGTCCCTGCCGGAGGATGTCACGGCACTCGGCGTCACCGCCGCGGCGCTGGCGCCCGACCGTTTCCTGGTCCCGGCGACGACGCCATGAAACCAGCACTGCCGCTGCTGCTGAGCCTCAATGGCGGCTATGTCGACACGGCCGGCTTCCTGGCGCTGCAGGGCCTGTTCACCGCGCACGTGACCGGGAATTTCGTCACCCTCGGCGCCTCGCTGGTGCTCGGCATTTCGGGCGTGCTGGCAAAGCTGCTGGCGCTCCCGGTGTTCTGCATCGTCGTCATCCTGACCCGGCTGGCCGGCGAGCATTTGCGCCGGCGCGGACATCAGGCGCTCGGAGTGCTGCTGGCGACCAAACTGGCGCTGCTCGTCGTCGGCGCCGCCTTGGCGATCCGCTTTGGTCCCTTCGCCAGTGGTGACGGGGCGGCCGCCATCGTCACCGGCATGGTGCTGGTCGCCGCCATGGCGATCCAGAACGCGGTGCACCGGGTCCATCTGGCGGCCGCCCCGCCTTCGACGCTGATGACCGGCACCACCACCCAGATCATGATCGACCTCGCCGATCTCATCGGCGGCACGGCCCCGGAAGCCCGCCCGGCGCTCATTGCCCGCCTGCGGCGCATGGCGGCGGCGGTCGCCGTCTTCGCCGCCGGCTGCGCGGCCGCTGCCCTCGGCTTTGCCTACGCCAATGTCTGGTGCTTCATCGTCCCGCCAGTGATCGCGCTGCTCGCCCTCTTGCTGCGGCTTTCCGCGCCGGACGGCGAAGCCAAATAGGCAGCCCTCAACCTTCGTCCGTCCAGATCAGGCGCAGCAGGCGCAGCAGCGTCGCCCGCTCCTTCTTCGTCAGCCTTTGCAGAAACCTGTCTTCGTGCCGGCGAACTTGTCGCCGCCAGCCCGGCATCGCCTGTCTGGCCGCCGGCGTCAGGGTCAGCATCCGCACGCGCCTGTCCTCGGCATGGTCGTCGCGCTCGACCAGCCCGCGCTCTTCCAGTTCGGCCAGCAGCGGCGCCATGTTGGCGCTCTTCATGCCCAGGAGACGGCACAGTTCCGCGGCCCGGATGCCTGGCCGCTCATCGATCAGCGCCAGCATGCCATAGGTCACCGGGCGCAGGCCCGCCTCGGTCAGTTCGACCGTGAAATCATTGAGCGCGAAAGCCGAGGCACGCTTGAGATTGTAGCCGATCTGCACATCGAGCGCGTCGTCGGACATCATTCCTGGCACGGTGTGAGGCTGGTTTTCGTCCATGCCAACCGATCGCCGCGATGCCGGCTCTTGTCAAGCGAAAAAGACTATGCGACATAGCAATCAAGATAGCTATGCCCCATAGCAATTTTCCATAGCAGTGGTGGAACGGGAGGAGACCGACCATGACCGATGAGACCGTTGCCTTCGACGTCGAGAACGGCATCGCCTGGGTGCGCTTCAACCGGCCGGACAAGCGCAATTGCATGAACCCGACGCTCAACCGGCGCATGATGGAGGTTCTCGACGAACTCGAATACCGCGCCGATGTCGGCGTGCTGGTGCTGTCGGGCGAAGGCAGCGCCTGGTCGGCGGGCATGGACCTCAAGGAGTATTTCCGCGAGACCGAAGCCAAGGGGCTCGGCGCCGTCCGCAAGGCGCAATCCGAAGCCTATGGCTGGTGGCGGCGCCTGCGCTGGTACGGCAAGCCGACCATCGCCATGGTCAATGGCTGGTGCTTCGGCGGCGGCTATGGCCCGCTCTTCGCCTGCGATCTCGCCTTCGCCGCCGACGAGGCGCAGTTCGCCCTGTCCGAGATCAACTGGGGCATCCTGCCCGGCGGCGGCGCCACCAAGGTGGTGGTCGACCTGCTGTCGATGCGTGACGCCATGTATCACGCACTGACCGGCGAACTCATTGACGGCAGGAAGGCCGCCGCCTGGAAGCTGGTCAATGAAAGCCTGCCGCTGGCGGACCTGAAGGCGCGAGTCACCGAGGTCGCCAACATCCTTCTGAAGAAGAACCCGATCGCGCTGAAGGCGACCAAGGACGCCATCCGCCGCGTGAGCGAAATGACCTACGACAATGCCGAGGACTATCTGGTCCGCGCCCAGGAGGCGGCCAACTCCCACGACAATGAGGGCCGCAAGGAAGGCATCCGCCAGTTCATCGACGAAAAGAGCTACAAGCCCGGCCTCGGCGCTTACGACAAGGCCAGATGACGCGATAAGCCAACGACGCAATCTGGGAGGAGATGCGCATGCCGGCCTTGACGATTTCAGACCCGGTGGCCCTGCATGCCGGCGCGCAGCCGGATCGTGTTGCCTGCGTCGACCTGGCCTCCGGCCGGCGCTGGACCTATGCCGCGCTTGACGAAGCCATCCAGCGAGCCGTTGGCGTTCTCGAAGCCGGCTACGGCGTCAAGCCCGGGCAACGGATCGCCACGCTTGCCCGCAACAGCGCCGATCTCTTGATCCTGCAGCAGGCCGCAATGCGGCTCGGCGCCATCTTCGTGCCGGTCAACTGGCGGCTTGCCAGTGCCGAACAGCAGGCGATCCTTGCCGATTGCGATCCGGTGCTGCTGTTGCATGACGCCGTCCTGCAGGCAGCATTGCCCGGGCGCTGCATCCCTGTCGATGTCGCCGCCTTCGCGATGGCGGTCGAGGCAGAGACGCCGGCGCCGCGCCGTCCCCTGCCCGCTGACGATGCGCCCTCGGTCATCCTCTACACATCGGGCACGTCGGGCCGGCCAAAGGGCGTCATCGTCACCGAGCGCAACGCTTTCGCCACGGCGGTCAATTTCGGCGTGCTGGGCCGCGTCGGCAATGCCAGCGTCTTCCTCTGCGACGCGCCGATGTTTCATGTCATCGGCCTCATCACCAGCCTGCGTCCGACGCTGCTTCAGGGTGGCACCGTGTTGATCTCGCCCGGCTTCGATGCCGGCGCCACCAATCGCCGCCTCGCCGATCCGGCTCTTGGCGTCACCCATTATTTCTGCGTGCCGCAGATGGCCAGGATGCTGCGTGAACATCCCGACTTCACGCCGTCGCGCTGGACCGCGCTCACCGCCATCTTCACCGGCGGCGCGCCCAACCCGGCCACGGATATCAGATGGTGGCTGGCCCAGGGCGTGCGCATGGCCGACGGCTTCGGCATGACCGAGGCAGGCACGGTGCTTGGCATGCCGGTCGAGGCGCACCGCATCGCCGGCAAGGCAGGCTCGTCCGGCCTGCCGGCGCCGACGATCGGCCTGCGCCTCGTCGACGACGATGGCCGCGACGTCGCGGCCGGCGAGCCCGGCGAGATATGGCTTTCCGGCCCCTCGATCACGCCAGGCTATTGGAACCGGCCGGAAGAGACGGAGCGCGCCTTCACCGCCGATGGCTGGTTCCGCACCGGCGACATCGCGCGGCGCGACGAGGAAGGCTTCGTCACGCTCGTCGACCGTCGCAAGGACATGTTCATTTCCGGTGGCGAGAACGTCTATCCCGTCGAAATCGAGACCGTGTTGCTCGACCATCCCGACATCGCCGAAGCCGCCGTGATCGGCGTCGCCGACGCGCGCTGGGGCGAAGTCGGGCGCGCCTTTGTCGTGGTGAAACCCGGATGCGTCGTCGATCCGGCCGATCTGGCCAGCCATTGCGGCGCGCGCATCGCCCGCTTCAAGGTGCCGAAAGAGTTCCTGCTCACCGATACGCTGCCGCGCACCGCATCCGGCAAGATCCAGAAACACATTTTGCGCGCGTGGACGGCACCGGCCCGCCGGCAGAGCTGAGGCAGACCGCAGGTCAGCCGGCGGACGCGGAGCGGAAAACCGCCACCGCCGCCGCGACGATTTCCGCATTGTCCTTGGCCACGGTTCCATCGGCGAGCGTCTTGCCGTCTTCCAGCCCGACCCGCGTCGACCACCGCTTTTGGCGCGCCAGCTCGACGAATGGCCAGACGGTGGCGTCCACGCCATGCAGCAGGATCGGCCGCCGCATTTCGGCGTGCTCGAGCACGGCGGCGATGCCGTTTGCCTCGGCGAGTGCCGCTACAAGGTCCGGTATGTCGATTTCGATCAGGATGCGCAGCACCCGGTCGTGATCGGCGAGCGCCACGAACCGCTCGGCGTCTTCTGTCGTGGCGAGCCCGGCCTCGATGCCGACGCCGCGCTGGCGCAGCAGCTCCATCACGGCGGGCGCGTCGGCCTCGGAGAGATTGACCGAGGCATAGTCGGGCAGCTCGCGCCAGCCGGCGATCGCCGCGCGGGTGCGCGCGACATCGTTCTCGATCCACGTGCCGGTCGACACGCCGACCAGCGTGCCTGGGCAGGCCCTGCGCACGGCCAGCACCGTCGCATCGACGGCGGCCAGGCTTTCACCCCCATCGGGGTCGCGCGGATGGATGTGCAGTTCGCCGGCACCGGCCGCGACGCAGGCAGCCGCATCGCTGGCCATGGCCTGCGCCGTCATCGGCAGCTTCGGATGAAAGTCGCGCGGACGCGCGCCGTTGATGCAGGCCTGGACGATCATCAATATCACCTCGGACAAGGAGGTGGCAGTCTAGCCGCCCGACAAGGCAGGGCAAAGCGCTGCGCGCTGCCTCTCCTGACAGCGCGGCCAAGATCAATCGGCATTTGAATAAAAACCGCCTGTGGATATTTACCCCACATTCCGCCGGGCCGGCCAAGATAAATTAGGGCGGGATCATGGAGGGAACCATTGACCAGCGATTTTTCAGCCGCCCGCATCCATCTCGAACGCGCTTATCATTATCTGCGCGGCAATGACGAGACGAGCCGCTCGGCATGCGAGGCCCTCGACCTCCTGATCGAGACGGTGGCGGAAGCCCAGCACAGGCGACCCGAGACCGCTGTGCTGGAATTTCCGCAAGCGATGGTGCGGCAAATCTGATTAGGACGCCTTGCGGGCCGGTGCTGCGGTTACCGGCCCGATGGCAGGCGCGACGATCCGCTCCAGCGGCTCGGGCCGGTGCAGCAGGAAACCCTGGCCGAAATCGACGCCCATCGCCTGCAGCATGACGAGCGTCTCGGCTTGCTCGATCTTCTCGGCCACGACGGCGCAGCCGACGCTGCGGGCAATGCCTGATATGGCCGAGACGATCTCGCGATCGAAGCGGCTCTCGGCCATGTGCTCGATGAAGGAGCCATCGATCTTGATGGCATCGACCGGAAAGCGCCTGAGATATTCGAACGAACTCATGCCAGCGCCGAAATCGTCGAGGCTGACCTTGCAGCGCCGCTCGCGCGCCTTGCGCACGAACGTCTCGGCGGCATCGAAATTGGTGACGGCGGCGGTTTCGGTGATCTCGAAGCCGATACCGGAATGCGGCGCCCCAGTCTCCTCGATGATGCTGTCGACGAAGTCCCACAGTCCCGGATCGCTCAGCGTCTGCGCCGACAGGTTGAAGCCAAGCGTGATCGCGCCGGACTTCATCGCCGCGCCATGCCGCGACAGCGCGGTGCGGATAATCCAGCGATCGAGCCTGGCGGCTATGCCGAAACGCTCCGCCGCCGGGATGAATTCGCTGGGCGGAATCAGCTTGCCGCCGCGCCCGACAAGCCGCGCCAGCACCTCGACATGGCGGTTTTCCTGCCAGGGCCGGCCCAGCCGGTGGATCTCCTGGCCGAACAGTTTCAGCCTTCCGTCCTCCATGGCGTCGACCGTGTCGGCGGCGAGCCGCGCCGCGTTGAGGCCGCCGGTGGCGGCCTCGGCCGAAAACACCGCGAAGCGATCGCGCCCGGCGGCCTTGGCCGCGTAGCAGGCGTCGTCGGCGCAGGCCAGCGCATCGGCGACTGTGGTCACCCGGTCGTTGACGATGGCGATGCCGATGCTTGCCGCGAGCCGCCGCGCGGCCGCGGCAGAGCCCAGATCGGCGCCGCGCACGGCCGCCAGTATGGCCCCAGCCAGCCGCTCGGCCTGCGCTGCGTCGCAATGCGGCACCAGCAGCGCGAATTCGTCGCCGCCGAGCCGCGCCGCATGCGCCGATGGCTGCAGGCAGGCGCGGATGCCGGCGGCAACGCTCTTCAGTGCCATGTCGCCGGCGGCGTGGCCGGCAAAATCGTTGAGCGCCTTGAAGTAGTCGAGATCGACATAGAACACCGCCAGCGGCGCACCCGCCGCGATATGCTCGGCGAGCAGCCGGTCGAAGGCGGCGCGGTTCCACAGGCCGGTCAGCGCGTCGTGGCGGGCGGCAAACGCCAGCTCCTGTTCGCGCAGCTTGTCCTCGGTGATGTCGCGCACCGTGCCGAGGATCTGGCCGGCGGCACCCGCGGCGGCGATGAAGCGGACCAGCGATTCGACATGGCGGATCTCGCCGTCGCGCTTGATGATGCGGTATTGCGAGGCGGTTACGCCGCTTGAGCCAGGCGGCGGCTGGTGGGCGCGCTCGGTGGCTTCCTTGTCGTCGGGATGCAGATAGGTGTGCCAAAGATCGGCCGTCACCTCGTCGGTGTCGGCAACGAGGCCGAATATGTCCCTGGTGCGGGTGTCCCAATAGCTCTTGTGGGTGGCGATGTCGTGGTGCCAGATGCCGGTGCCGCTGGCGGCGAGCGCCAGGCGGAAGCGCACATTGACCTGTTCGAGCTCGGCTTCGGCCGTCTTCTGTTTGGTGATGTCGGTCTGCACGCCCATCAGCCGCAGCGGCTTCCCGTCCGCGTCGCGCTCAACGATGCCGCCGCGGTCGAGCACCCACACCCAGTGGCCCTGCTTGTGCTTCAGCCGCAGTTCCGTCTCGATGGCGTCGGTCTGTCCGGCAATGTGGCGGTCGCCGCTGGCCAGCGCCCGCTCGCGGTCGTCGGGATGGGCGAGCCGCAGCCACAAATCGCTGGTGTTGGCAAGCTCCCTCTCATCATAACCCAGCATCCGCGCCCAGGTCGCTGAATAGAAGCAGTCGCCGGTCGCAAGATCCCAGTCCCAGACGCCAAGATGGGCCCGCTCCAGGGCCGTGGCCCAGAACGTTTCATTGCGACTTTTCTTGTCCTGACCCGTCATCGTCTGTTTTCGCCTGCTCCACCTGCGGGCAATCTGCGACAAAACCAGAGAAGAAACAGTTACCGGGACGCGGCAGGCATGCCTTCCCGCCTGCAATATTCCTGGCGCCCCGTCTTTCGATTGGCCGGCAAGAACCGGAGTTTTGCGCTCCCCCGATGGGCCTAGGGATGGCCAAGGTCATCAGCGGCACCGCGGATGACCCCAGCCAAACACGAAAGGACGCTCCCAATGACCAAACAGGAAGACAACAAGGCCGTCGTCGTCAGATGGTTCACCGACTTCTGGGGTGAAACCTGCGACCTATCCGTCGTCGACGACATCGCCGCGCCCGACATGCTGCTCAAATATTCGCTGCACGAGCCGCGCCGGGGCCGAGACGACATCAAGGCCTTCATGACCGATTTCCGCGCCGCCTTCCCGGATCTCAACTTCTGGGCCACCGCCGATCTCATCGCCGAGGGCGACTACGTCGTCGGCCAGTGGGAGGGCGGCGGCACGCATACCGGCCCGGCTTTCGGCGATTTCCTCGCCGGTTCGCTGCCTGCCGCTACCGGCCGCGCCATGCGCTTCACCGGCACCACGGTGCTGAAAGTGATCGACGGCAGGATCGTCGAGGAGATCGGCCTCGACGACGGCGTCGCCGCGCTGACCCATCTCGGCCTGATCAGGGCCGCCTGATCCACAGGGCCATCGCCGGCCAGGCGGTGGCCCGCTTCGACTGCGGCCGAAGCCCGGCAACCTTTCGGGTTTGGAAACCGCTTCGGCGCGGTCGCTCCTTCTGCATTCGACGATGACATCTTCGTCAACGAATCCTTGACGGAAAGGGAAGAAATATAACCATCCAATATTTGTATTTTTTATCAACCCAAAGTGTAATTGAATGGTAATACTTCATCGGCGAAATACCCCTGTTAATGCTTGGGCAGTTGGCGGGTCTTCCTCAATGAGTGCGCACACCGCGCAGCGGAACGGCGAGCGCCGGCCGCTTGGCGTTTTTGACCTGGACATCGCCGCGACCAGGAGCGGGTGGATGCTGACCGCCCTGTGCCTGGCCTATGCTCTGGCCGCGCTTTGCCTGCAGCCGGGCCGCTATCTGCACCTGGCGCAATCCTACGCGGAGCCATTCGTCGTCTTCCTGCCTATGCTTCTTGCGGCCGGCCTCGGCGTGATGGCGCTGACATTTGCCAGGCATAGCCCGACGCGGTTCATGCTCGACATGCTCAGGCAGCGCTGGCTGGGCGCCGCACCGGTGATCCTGCTGTCCTTTCTCGGCATTACCGCCTTCACTGCCTTCAAGATTGCCATCCCCGACATCGTGCCATTCTATGCCGACCGCATACTGGCGGAGCTTGATGTTGGGCTGCATGGCGCCGATCCCTGGACATGGGTGCACCGCGTCGTCCCCGAACGCATTTCGGCTGTCATCTTCATCGGCTACGGATATGGCTGGCACGTGCAATGGTTCGGCACCTTGCTGTTCGTCGCCTTCTGGAACAACCCGGCAGCGCGTTTGCGTTATCTGTGGGCGCTCGCGCTGACCACGATCCTGTGCGGCACCGTTCTGGCCATGGCGCTGTCTTCCGCCGGCCCGATATTTCACGACCAGTTCTACGGTGGCGACCGGTTTGCCGGGTTGCAGACCGCCCTGGCGCGGAACGGCTACGCCGCGCCGGTCCATATGTATGCCAGCTATCTGCTCACAGCCTACACAAGCGGCCGCCCCGAACTGGGCGGCGGCATTTCAGCCATGCCAAGCATGCATGTCGCCTTCGTCACGCTCAACGCGTTGTTCCTGAGCGGCTTCGGCCGCCGCTGGACCGTCGCCGGCTGGTCCTTCGCCGCACTCATCTTGTTCGGCTCGGTCTACACCGGCTGGCACTATGCCGTGGACGGCTACCTTTCGATCCTTGTCGTATCCTTAATCTGGTACCTGACCGGGCGTTTCGTTCTGCCCGAGGCGAGTCGCGATACCGTCGGGACGCGCCTGCCTCTGCCCGAACCGGCACCGCAATGACCGGGCCTGGCCGAGGCCAGGCGAACCACCCCGCCGTCTCTCGGTAGAGATCAGGCGGCATTGCCGCCGCCTGACCTTGCCGGCTACTGGCTCGGTGCCATCGTGTGTTCGCACGACACTTTCGGGTTCATGTCGGCGAAGGTGCCGGTCGGGTTGCCCTTCCAGGCCCAGACATGCAGCTCGTAGAATTCACCCAGGCCATAGCGGTTGGGGGCGCTGTTGAAGTTGAACAGCTGGCCGTCCAGCGACGCCGGCCCCTTCGAGGTGATGTATTCGACCGCCACCAGCTTGAGCGTTCCGTCGGCCATCGGCTCGTACATCACGGCCTCGGGACGGGCGATGTCGATCTTGTCGTCCTTCAGGTATTGGCCGTTGACGTAGTGGATGCCCATGGCGCCACCGGTGATGCCGCTGGCGCAGGGTATGGGCGCGTAGCCCTCGGCCGTCGCCGCCTTGACGTCGAGGAACCGGCTGTTGGCGGCCCGCACCTTGTCGGCCAGTGGATTGGGGCCGGACGCGGCTCCGGCCGCTTCCTGATGCGCCTGTGCGAAGGAGGCGCAGACGGCCAGCATGGCCCCCGCCATGACGAGCCTGTTGCGAAAGTTTGATTTCATATCCATTCCATTCTTCTTGAAAAAGCACAGCTGGCCGGCCGCCGAAAATACGGCGGCCCGGCAGGCAAGCGCTGTGGCTGTTGCTGCTTGGAGGTCCCGAAATCGATGTGACGACTGCCGGGAAGCATCATCCCTTCGGCAGATACGGGATCGTTCCGGCCAGATCGGTATCGTCGATCAGCTGGAAGCGGCTGTCGCTGCCGCCCTGACGCGCCGAAACGAAAGGCGCATAGGCCGGATCGTTGGTGAACGCGCGTGCCGCCGCTTCCGACGGGAACGCCATCAGGGCGATCAGCGTGGTGTCGAGCGGCTTGCCTTCAAGCGTCTTCACATTGCCGCTGCGCGACAGATATTTGCCGCCATGCTTGTGGACGATGTCGTGCACCGAGGCCGCGTAGCCCGGCACCCATTTCGGATCCTTCATCTTGATGTCCGCGATAACGTAAGCAGTCATGGTCGTCTCCTGGTTGCGGCGCACAGGGCTATCCCGTGCGACCGGCCAAAGGGCTCGCATGGCCGGCCCCTCGCCAACCAGTCCGCGATCTGTACTGGGGCGGTACAGTTTCCGTACTGGCCGCTTCATTCATGAAGGCCTAATGTTCGGCCAGCTTCGAGGGAGGTGCACCGATCATGGCCCAGCACGGATACAAGCAGTTCTGCCCGCTATCGATGGCCGCCGAGGTGCTGTGCACCCGCTGGACGATGGTGCTGATGCGCGAATTGGTGGCGGGTTCGACCCGCTTCAACGACCTGCGCCGCGGCGTCCCCAAAATGTCGCCGACCCTTCTGTCGCAACGGTTGAAGGAACTCGAGCTGGCCGGGATCGTCGAGCGCAAGGAGCTGCCGGGCGAGAAAGCGATCTTCGACTACCGGCTGACCGAGGCCGGCCGCGATTTGCGCCCCGTCGTCGAGGCGATGGGTTTTTGGGGACAGAAATGGGTCGAGTCCCGGCTGTCGCTCAAGAACCTCGATCCGTCGCTGCTGATGTGGGACATGCGGCGCAACCTGAACCCCTCGCCGCTCCCCGAAGGACGCACGGTGATACAATTTCTGTATCTGGATCTCCCGGCGTCCAAACGCTCGTGGTGGCTGATCGTCGAAAAGCACGGCGAGGTCGACCTGTGCTGGTACGATCCGGGCTTCGATGTCGACCTCTACGTCTCCACCGACCTGCACACGATGACGGCGATCTGGATGGGGTTGCTGACCGTCGAGAAGGCGGGCGCGAAGGTTTCCCTGACCGGCGACCAGGCTATCGGCAAGAAGATGCAGACCTGGCTCGGGCTCAGCCCGTTCGCGGTGGAGCCAAAGCGGGCGGCGTAGGAGAACCGGTTCATGCCGCCCACAAAACGCGCATCGGTTTTGGGGGCATGCCGCGAAAACAAAGGCTTACAGCGAGTCTTTGAATCCGGCTGGACGCGACCCGTCAACGGGATCGGATGCCTCAATCAGGTAGCGCTTGTTCTCATATGCCTCGATCAGGGTCGCGAGAACATCGAAGCGGTCACCATCGAGCGAGCCGACCTCCGGCTCGTTGTCGAAATATCTTGTGATTTCGGCGATCGCCCAATCGTAATCGGCTTCGGTCTTAAGGGATCGAATGTTTTCCATCGCACCTCCTCCGGGTCGATCTTGTCATATTCTTTGTTGGCAGGAAACGGGTGGCGGGGCCGTCTTCCAGCGGCTTCAATGCGGCATGTTCATCACTCTCGCCAAAGACCTCAAATCGACGCCGCTGCCGGTCGCTGATGACCCGCGCTGGGCGCGCATCGTCGCGCGCGACAAATCGGCGGACGGGCAATTCTGGTATTCGGTGGCGACGACCGGCGTCTATTGCCGGCCCTCCTGCCCGTCGCGCCGCGCCAATCCCGTCAATGTCCAGTTGCACGACACGCTGGCCCAGGCGAAGGCGACCGGCTTTCGCGCCTGCCGGCGCTGCAGTCCGGATGGCCCTTCGCTGGAGGCCGGCAATGCCGCGATGGTCGCCGGTGCCTGCCGCAGGATCGAACAGAGCGAGGAAGAGCCGTCGCTGGCTGAACTGGCTGAAGCCGCCGGGCGCAGCGCCGGCTATTTCCACCGCGTCTTCAAGGCAATCACCGGGCTGACGCCGAAGGACTATGCCGCAGCGCATCGTGCCGCCCGGGTCCGCCGAGGTCTCGCGGACGGCGCCAGCGTCACGGTGGCGATCTACGATGCCGGCTTCAATTCGAGCGGGCGCTTCTACGAGAAATCCACCGGCATGCTCGGCATGACGCCGACGCGCTACCGTGCGGGCGGCGCCAATGAGGACATACGCTTCGCCGTCGGCGAGACCTCGCTCGGCGCCATACTGGTCGCGTCGAGCCGCAGGGGCGTCGCCTCGATCCTGCTCGGCGACGATCCGGACGCGCTGGTGCGCGACCTGCAGGACCGTTTCCCCAAGGCGCGGCTGATCGGCGGCGACCGCGACTACGAGGCGCTGGTTGCCCGCGTCGTCGGCTTCGTCGAGGCCCCACGGCTCGGCCTCGACCTGCCGCTCGACGTGCGCGGCACCGTCTTCCAGCAACGCGTCTGGCAAGCCTTGCAGGACATCCCGGTCGGCGGCACGGTTTCCTATGCCGAGATCGCCGAGCGCATCGGCGCGCCCAGGGCAACCCGCGCCGTCGCCGCCGCCTGCGCCGCCAACGCCCATGCGGTCGCCATTCCCTGCCACCGCGTGATCCGCAAGAATGGCGCCCTGTCCGGCTACGCCTGGGGCGCCGAACGCAAGCGCGCGCTGCTCGACCGCGAGGCCGGCGGATCGGCGAAGGCCGCCGACAGGGCCTACCGGTCTTCGCGGGCGTAACGACCGGCGATGCGCACGATGGCAAGGTCTTCCGCCGCCGGTGCGAACATCGAGATCGCCAACGGCGCCGCCGTCGACGCGAAGTCACAGGTCTTGGCCGCCATCGGCAAGCTGGTCGATGCCGGTAAGGCCGAATGGGGCCGTACTGCGAGTGGCGAGATCGAGCTGCGGCTGTTGTCAGGCGAGGTTTTCCTGCTCGGCGAACTCTTCGTCATTCGTGTCGCGTGACATGTAGACTGTTCAAAAGTCAGCGCTCTACGGAACGCGACGACGGTGTCTTCACACAGGCGATTTGAATTTGAAAGCAAGCACCGGAGTGAGCGAGGAAAGCCGCCTCTGTAGGGTTCCGGCACAGACAAAGGAGTCAGGGCAATGAACCTCTTGCAAACCCAAATAACCACACCGGCGGCGATAGCCACCCTCGACACCATCGCCTACGCCGTCGGCCAATCCGCGATCGGCAAGATCCTGGCGGCGCGCAGCTCGATCGGCGTCTGCGCCATCCTGATCGGCTCCGACGCCGACGCGCTGGAGCAGGACCTCGCCGACCGCTTTCCCGGCAAGGTGCTGGTCGAAGACAAGGGCGCTCTCGACGATGATCTCGCGGCGATAGCCCGCTTCATCGAAACGCCCAGCGCCGGCCTCGACCTGCCGCTCGACATGCGCCACGGCACGCCGTTCCAGCAAAGGGTGTGGGAGGTGCTGCGCGCCATCCCTTGCGGCGTCACCATCACCTACACCGCGCTTGCCCGGCGCCTTGGCCGGCCGAACGGCGCGCGCGCCGTGGCAACCGCCTGTGCCGCCAACGCCATCGCGCTCGGCATTCCCTGCCACCGCGTTGTCGGCGCCGACGGCACGCTGTCGGGCTACCGCTGGGGCATCGAACGCAAGCGCGCTCTGCTCGACAAGGAGGCCGCGATATGAACGCCCACGCCAAGGTTGCCACTTCGGTGGTCGAGGCCGCCGAGGTGCGCGTTGCCGCATACGACTGGCCGGCACTGGCCGCCGAGCTCGACGGCTTCGGCTGCGCGGTGATGGAAAAGCTGCTCGCGCCCGAAGAGTGCCGGCAGATCGCCGGCCTCTACCCCCAGGAACAGCATTTCCGCAGCCACATCCACATGGCCAGGCACGGTTTCGGCAGGGGCGAATACCGCTACTTCCGCTATCCCTTGCCGGACCTGCTCGGCGGCCTGCGCAGCGCGCTCTATCCCAGGCTGGCCGAGGTCGCCAACCGCTGGAACGAGCGCATGGCGATCCCCCTGCGCTACCCCGCCAGGCATGCCGAATTTCTCGAACAATGCCATGCCGCCGGCCAGGTCAGGCCGACGCCGCTTCTGCTGCAATATGTCCCCGGCGACTTCAACTGCCTGCACCAGGACCTCTATGGCGATCTCGCCTTTCCCCTGCAGGTGGCGATCCTGCTCTCCGAACCCGGCGAGGATTTCACCGGCGGCGAATTCGCGCTGACCGAACAGCGGCCGCGCATGCAGAGCCGGGTCGAGGTGGTGCCCTTGCGCCAGGGCGACGCGGTGGCCTTCGCCGTCCACAACCGGCCGGTGCAGGGAACGAAAGGCAACTACCGCGTCAACCTGCGCCACGGAGTCAGCCGCCTGCGCTCAGGCATGCGCCACACGGTCGGCATCATCTTTCACGATGCGAAGTGAGCTGCCGGTTCACGCCTCCCAATAGGGCGGATCGCCAAAAGCGTCGCGAAGCCATGCGGTGAGCGCACGCAGTTTGGCGGATCCGCGCCGGTCCTCGGGACAGGCGATATAGATGGTGGCCCCTTCAGGTTCGGCGCCGACATCAATGACCGTCAATCGCTTGTCGGCGATCTCGGTCCGGATGAAATAGGCGGGGAGCAGCGCTAGGCCGAGGCCGGCAAGCGCGGCGTCGCGCATCAAGATCCCGTTGTTGACGCGCAGCGCGGTTTGCGGGCGGATCGTCACCAGCCGCCGCGAAATCTTGAACCGCCAGTCGGCGGCACCGCGGATGGAATAGATGACGCCCTTGTGGCGTTTCAGGTCGTCGGTGGTCGCGGGCCGCCCGAACCGCC
Source organism: Mesorhizobium sp. WSM4310 (assembly GCF_007003935.1). NCBI lineage: Bacteria > Pseudomonadati > Pseudomonadota > Alphaproteobacteria > Hyphomicrobiales > Phyllobacteriaceae > Mesorhizobium > Mesorhizobium sp. WSM4310. The sequence goes on along the minus strand of NZ_VFTA01000040.1, from coordinate 8,199 downwards.
CGATATAGTCCGGTGATGCCACCAGGAAGCGACGGCTGGAAGCCAGCTTCTTGACGATGACAGGCCCGCCATCGACGACCGGCCCGTGACGCACAATGGCATCGTAGCCATCGGCCACCATGCTGACGAAACGATCGTCGACATCAAGCGTCAGTTCGATCCCCGGGTGACTGGCCAGGAAGCCATACAGCGCCGGGCCGAGATGGAGGATGCCGAAACTGGTCGGCGCCGATATCCTGAGCGGTCCGGCGAGTTCGCCGCGATCTTCGGCGATCTCGGCTCTCGCATCGGCCACCTCCTGCATGATGCGCTTGGCGCGCTCGTAAAAACCGCGCCCCGCTTCGGTGATGAAGAGCTTGCGGGTGGTGCGGTCCAGCAGCCTCGTGCCGAGGCTGCGCTCGAGTTCCGACAGCCGCTCGCTGACGACGGACTTGGACAGGCCCATGCGCCTGGCCGCCTCGCTGATCGAGCCGGACTCCGTGACGGCGACAAACGCGGCGGCGGCTTCAAGCTTTAGCATTGTTCGGCTTCCCCGAATTCACAATCAGGCGACCGACGCCTAACGAAACCAAGGGCATGGTGCCATAGTCGGAAAGACCGCGATACATGTGGCGGCGGCAGCTCGGGGTAATGCATCATGTTTCGTCCTTTGGTTATCGTGCTTGGTCTGCTGTCACTCGCCGCTCCGGCCTCGGCGCGCGTGATCCCGTTTCCGACCGGCTTCAAGACGCAGACGATCCAGACCAACGGCACCAGCCTGCATGTACGCGTCGGCGGACAAGGGCCCGCGGTGGTGCTGCTGCACGGCTTCGGCGACACCGGCGACATGTGGGCGCCGGTCGCGATAAAGCTGATGAAGGATCACACGGTGGTTGTGCCGGACCTGCGCGGCATGGGCCTTTCGGCGCATCCGGACAGCGGCTACACCAAGAAGAACCAGGCGCTCGACATCGCCGGCGTGATGGATGCGCTGAAGATCGACAAGGCCGAGCTGGTGACGCACGATATCGGCAACATGGTCGGCTATGCGCTGGCCGCGCAATATCCCAAGCGCATCACCAAATGGGTCGTCATCGACGCACCGCTGCCGGGCATAGGTGACTGGGACAAGATCAAGCAAAGCCCGCTGCTCTGGCACTTCAACTTCCGCGGCCCCGACATGGAGCGCCTGGTCGCGGGGCGCGAGCGCATCTACCTCGACCGCTTCTACAACGAACTGTCGGCCGACCCGAAGAAGATCGACGAGGCCACGCGCGTCCACTATGCAAAACTCTACGCGCGGCCGCATGCCATGCATGACGCCTTCGAACAGTTCAAGGCATTCGACCAGGACGCCATCGACAACCAGGCGATGCTTTCCACCGGCGGCAAATTGCCCATGCCGGTGCTGGCAGCCGGCGCGGAGAAATCGGCGGGCACGACACAGGCCGATACACTGCGTTTCGTCGCGTCGGACGTGACGGGAGCCATCGTGCCGGCATCCGGCCATTGGATCATGGAAGAAAACCCGGATGCCACGGTCAAGCTCATCACCGATTTCCTCTCCAGGTAACAACCGCCCGGCGCCACCATTTCGGGCCTGCTGAAACCGATCTCGTGAAACGAAGCCGATGGGTTGTCCCTCCCAGACCGCCCGTCACGACAAAATGGAGCCATTCTATGTCGCTGTCGCATCTTCTCTTGTCGGGAACCGCCGTCCTCATGGCGATGGCTACACCGGCTTCGGCCGCCGGCGTGCCGAAGAAAACGGTCGTGCTGGTGCATGGCGCCTTTGCCGACGGCTCGAGCTGGAACAAGGTCATTCCCTTGCTGGAGGCCAAAGGACTCAATGTGGTGGCGGTGCAAAATCCGCTGAGCTCGCTTGCCGCCGATGTCGATGCAACCAGGCGCGTCATCGAGGCCCAGCCGGGACCGGTCATCCTGGTCGGCCATTCCTGGGGCGGTGTCGTCATCAGCCAGGCGGGCGTGGACGACAAGGTCAAGGCGCTGGTCTACGTCGCCGCCTTCGCGCTGCCGAAGGGCCTGTCGGTGAACGATCTTGGCAAGGGGCAACCGGCGCTGCCCTGAGCAAGCGCCCTGCAACCCGACAGCGGCGGCTATGTCAGGCTAAGCGCCGAAGGCGTCGCCAAATATTTCGCGCAGGACCTGCCGCCGCAGGAGATCAGCGTGATCGCAGCCACGCAAGGTCCGCCCTTTGCCGGTATTTTCGATGAGAAGCTCGCCGTGGCGGCCTACGAGACCAAGCCGAGCTTTTACATCGTCGCCAAGCATGACGGGATGATACCGCCGGCTGCTGAAGCAGCGATGGCCAAGGCGATCGGCGCCAAGGTGACCGAGCTTGCGACCAGCCATGTCCCCATGCTCTCCAAACCGCGCGAAGTGGCCGATGTCATTCTGGCGGCCGCGGACTCGGTGAAATAAGCGGGAAAGCCGATCCCAGCGAGAAGACACTGCCGGACAAATCCATCATCCTTCGGCAGCCACCATCTCCAGGATCCACGGGCAGGCATAATAGTCGGCGATGCGGTCAATGACACCGCCGTCGGCATGGATGCGCACGAAATAGGCTGGCCGCCAGAACTCGCCATGGAGCCTGTCGACGACCAGCACTGCCTCCTCCTGGACCACAGCCGGCCGCATGCGCCAGGGCTCGCCACGCTCATACTCGACGAAATAGGGCGAGTCGGAGAGCAGGCCATTGTAGCAGTCCGAAACCCGCAGCCGGGCGTCGGCGCTGGTCAGCGCCCGCACCCCGTCCCAGTCCCTTGCATTGAAGAGCTCGACATAGCGGCTCAGCAGCCGCTCCAGTTCGGGATTGTGCGCGGGTGCCGCGACCGGTTGCGCCGGCAAGGCGGCGAGCTTGGCCCGGCCGCGATTGAGCGCCGACTTGACCCCGCCCGATGTCGAGCCGACCAGGCCGGCAATCTCCTCGAGCGAATGGTCGAAGACATCCTTGAGCAGCACGCAGGCGCGCTCCTTCGGCGGCAGGTGCACCACCAGCCGTTCGATGGCGCGGCCGGCGCCCGCACCGGCGGATTCGACGGGCAGCACGATCTCGTCGCTGGCATAGCCCGCTTCGGCCTTGAGCCGTGTGCGGCGGGTGCGGATGAAGTCGATGCACCTGTTGTGCGCGATGCGAAACAGCCACGGCCGCAGCGCCTGCGCATCGTCGAGCAGCCCGATCTTGCGATAGGCCTCGAACAGCGCCTCCTGCATGATGTCCTCGCCGTCGAGAGCCGAGCCGGTCATGCGAGCGCAATAGCGGTGGAGACGGACGCGCAGATGCGAGACCGTCTCCAGGAACGCCCGGTAGCGAAGGTCGAACAGGCCTTCGGGGTCAAGCCGCAGCTCGATGCCTTGCCTCGTCTCAGGGGGATTGCGGATCTGCTGGTTCATCGCGGCACATAGGTCAGGGTCACCACGCCATTGTCGAAGCGATGCGTGCCGGCCAGATCGAGGCTGATCGAGCCGACATCCTCGAAGGCACGCTTGCCGTGCCCGACGCGGGTCGGCACGATCGACAGATGATACTCGTCGACCAGCCCGGCGCAAAGCAGCGTGCGGTCAAGTTGCGACACTCCGTATTTCAAGATGTCGCCGCCCGGCTGCCGCTTCAGCGCGGCGAGTGATTCGGCGACGTCGCCGTCAAGCAGCGTGGCATTCCAGCCTACCGATTTCAGCGTCGTCGAGGCGACCAGCTTCTTCATGCCGTTGATGCGGTCCATGTAGGGCCCCTTGAGGTCAGGCCAGCGCGCCGAGAACATCTCGTAGGTGACGCGCCGAGCAGGAAGAAGTCGACGCAGGACAACGCCTGCAAGGCGTGCGCCTGGTTCTGCCCGTCGAAGAAGGGCGACGCCCACACCATCGGTCCTTCAACGACACCGTCCAGCGAGACAAAACTCGATACGACCAGCCGCCGCATGCTCACGCCGCCTTTTCGCCGGTCTTCCCGGCAGCCGGCAACCCCAACCTCGGCCGCACCCAGGCGGCGAGGCGGCCGATCGCGTCGTCGGCTTCCGGCGCCCGGCCGGCCATCATCTGGAAGGAATGCAGCATGTCGTCGAAGACGTCGAGCCGCGTCTCGACGCCAGCCTGCCGCGCGCGCTCGGCGAACATGCGGCTTTCGTCGACCAGCGTCTCATCGGCGCCGGCCTGCAGGAAGACGGGCGGAAAGCCGCTCAAATCGGCATAGAGCGGGCTGGCCTCCGGATCCAGCCGGTCGCGGTCGCCGATGAAGTTGGTCACCAGCCAGTCGCCGCCGCCCTTGGCGAAGAAGGGATCCTTTTCGCGGTTGGTTTCATAGCTGGCAGCGGTCAGCGCCATGTCGAACCAGCCGGAGATGATCAGCGTTGCGGCCGGCAGCGGCCGCCCTTGCGCGCGCAGCCGCTGCAGGACGCCATAGGTCAGCACCGCGCCGCAGGAATCCGCGGCAAGCACGATCCGCCTGGTGTCGAAGCCCTGGTCGATGAGCCAGTTCCAGGCGGCCATCGCCGCATCGAGCTGGGCCGGATACTTGGCCTGGCTGGCCAGCGGATAGCCATAGAGCAAGGCCCGGCAGCCGACGGCCTTGGCCAGATGGCCGACCAGCTTGCGATGGGTGTAGATCGAGCCGCCGACGAAGCCGCCGCCATGCGCATAAAACAGCACGCGCCGCTCGTCGGCGCCCTTCGGCACAGCCCACAACGCAGGCACGCCGCCGGCATCCACCTCGATATAGTCGACGCCGCCGGGTTCTCCGGTCAGCGCCGTCCAACTGGCATCGTTGAACTCGACGAACGCCTGCGGACCCATTTTGCCGGCATTGGCGGCGATCGCCGCGTAGTGGTTCCTGTTTGCCTCGCTCTCGATGCTCGCCATGATGGTCTCCTGGTTACGGATCGCGGACCGCGCGACCTTTCGAGAAGCAAAGACGAATGGGCCGACAAAAAGGATACGTCGCCGCGGACGATTTTCCGCCCCGGCTAGCCCTCACCCCGAAACATCGCGGCGTGGCGTTGGGCAAATTCAAGGAATGGCGTCGGCCGCACGCCGAACATGTCGTGCGTCGCCAGGTGCACCCGCGATTTCGGCCGTCGCAACCGCTCGGCCAGTTGTTCGTCCAGCGCATCGGCGAAGCCGGCCGGAACGCCGCTGGCCAGCAGGTTGCGCCGCCGCTCTGCGGGGCTGACGTCGACATAGCGAACCGGCTTGCCGATCGCCTGCGATATGAGCACGGCGATATCGCTCATCGTCAGCGCCTGCGGCCCGGTCATATCGAGGCTCTCACCTTCATGGCCACCATCGCGCAGCAGCCGGAAGGCCACCTTGGCGATATCCTCGACATCGACCGGCGACAGTTCGGTCTCGCCGAGCGCGAGATGGAATGCGCCCTCGGCGGCAATGGTCGGCGCGTCGCGCAGGTACACCTGCATGAACTGGCTGGGGCGCAGATGCGTCCATGCCATGCCGGCCCCTTCCAGATAGCGCTCGACCTCCTCATGCATGCGGGTGAAGCGGAACTTCGTCGCGTCGTAGCCGATGTTGGATTCGGCGCCCGAGAACTTCACCACATGCGCGACACCGGCCTGCCTGCAGGAATCGATGAAGCGGCACTGCGTTTCCGTCATGTCGTCGGCCGCGGTCGAAATCATCAGCACCCGGTCGATGCCATCAAGTGCCGCGCCCAGCGTTTCCGCCCGGCGCATGTCGCCCGCGACCAGTTCGACGCCGGCAAGTCCGCCGAGCCCTGCCGCTGACGCCCGGTCGGGATCGCGCACCAGCGCCCTCACCTCATGCCCCTGCCGCGCGAACTCGCGCATGATCGCCTTGCCGTTCAGCCCCGTGGCGCCTGTCACCAGGATCATCGTCATCTCCGTCTGGAATTGAAGCGGCCGCCACGCCGGCGACCGCACCTTGAAGACGAAGAGACGAGGGCAAAGGATTCTGCCCAAACGGTTTTTTGACAGGAACCTTCGCCGTGCTCCGCTCACTGCGCCGGGGCGTAGCGGTTGACCACCATGCCGCAGGCATAGGCTTTCGAGCCGAGCAGCCGGAGGCTACGAAAACCGCCCTGGTCGAAGATGCGGCGGCCGGCGCCCAGCACGGCCGGATTGATGAACAGCTGGAACTCGTCGACCAGCCCGGCGGCGATCAGCGACGAGGCGAAGCCGGCGCCGCCGAAGACGGCGATATCAGCCCCCTCGCCCGCCTTCAGCGCGTTGACCTCCCGCGGCAGGTCGCCGCTCACCACCGTCGTGCGCCCCCATCGCGAGGTTTTCAGCCTGTCGCTCGGCACCACCTTCAGGGCCTCCACGATGCGCTGGGCGAAGGCGTAGAAAGGATCGCGTGGAAACCTCTTCGCCGCATTGCCCCAATGGCTGAGATAGCCCTCCTCGGCCATCTTGCGGCTGAGCAGGATGGTGTCGATGCCGGCGAAGACGGTGTTGAAATCGTGCTTCAGCTCTTCGTCCCAGCCGATGTCGTCGCCCCATTCCCAGAGCTGCCAGCGATGGTCCTCGTTCGCCCCGACAAAGCCGTCGACCGACATCTGCATCTGCAAGATGAGCTTCCTCATCGTCGTCTCCTCGTTTGTTCCGCCCGAAGGAAATTGCTTTACTTTTGGAATCATTGACGCGAGGCAAAAACGATGTCAAGAGTAAAGTGATTTAAAAATGGAACCATAGACATGTCGACGCGCGAAAGGTCCGGCTGCCCGATCAGCCTGTCGCTGGAACTGCTTGGTGATCGCTGGACGCTGCTCATCATCCGCGACCTGGTCTTCGCCGGGAAAAGGCATTTTCGCGAATTCCTGCAATCGGATGAAGGCATCTCCTCGCGCACGCTGGCCGAGCGGCTGCAGACGCTCCAGGACGAAGGCATCCTCACCCGCAGCGACGATCCGAGCCACGGGCTGAAGGCGATCTACCGGCTGACGGAAGCCGGCATCGACCTGTTGCCGGTGCTGGCCGCGCTCGGCGCCTGGGGCAGCAAGCACCGCAAGGCCGACGATCAGCTCGCCCGCATCGCCGACGAACTGGCGGCCGGCGGCGAACCGGCGCTGGAACGGATGAAGGCGACGTTGCGGGCCGAGCATCTGGCCAACACATGATCGCCGAAGCTCTTGATGGACGCCGCAAGGCCGAGGCGGGGCTTAACGGCGCGGCGATATCGGTTCATCATCGACCATCATACTCGTCGTGAAGGCGGACCCAATCGCCCAGCGTATGCGATGGCCCGTTTTCATTGCGGCCGATGGGTGTGAGGTCGAGATAGCTATAAGTCCCGATCAGGTTCTCGCCGCCCCGGCTCCGCACCTGGAAAGTGCAGTAGATCGTGCCATCGTCATCCCTGTAGAAAACGGTCGCGCCAGCGCGATCCCGGCCTTTCATCACGACCTCTTCGAAATTGAACAGCACCTTGCCCGCTTTGATCTGGTCCTCGGTGAACGACACCTGGAAGTCGAAATTGAAATCGCTGCCGAATGACGAAATCCAATCGAACTGCCAATTCATCCGCGCCTTGAAATCCATGAGCTCGGCGAGAGGCGCGCGCGCGCAGACGACCAGTGAGACGTCGTGATGCCTGAGATGCTGGTTGGCGGCGTCGATATGGTCGCAAAGGAATGAACAGCCAGTGCAGCGATAGTCCGCATTGGGCGGAAACATGAAGTGATAAATGATCAACTGGCTGCGACCCTCGAAGAGATCGGCCAGCGATTTCCTCCCCTGGGTCGTGTCGAACTCGTAGAGCTTGTCGATGCGCAGCCACGGCAGTGCGCGCCGCTCCGCCGCGAGTTGTTGACGCTGGCGCGTCAGCGCCTTCTCTTTTGCGAGATGCGATTTGTGCGCTTCAAACCAGTCCGAGTAAGGCGCGATAATGTGGTCGGTCATGTCGTGCTCCTTCCGCATTCAGCCATGCTGACAGGCCCGTTTGCCCGTCTCTAGGACGTTGTTGAAAACCGCGACCCGACATTGGCTGCGCCATTTTCGCGGGAAGAGCACAGGCGATGCAGCCGGGCGCGGACATGACGCTTGACAGATGTACATGTTATGTTCTCTATTTGTTCCGGTCCATCAGCAACCGTGGATATGCAGCCGGATGGAAACGACAGCCACCATCCTGCATGCCGATCTCGATGCTTTCTATGCCTCGGTCGAGCAGCTGCTCGACCCGTCGCTGCGCGGCAAGCCGATCGCGGTCGGCGGCGGCGTGGTGCTCGCC